>CAZYOX010000056.1:0-2697 GCA_964649285.1 uncultured Bryobacterales bacterium
CCGCTTCGCTCGAAAATGCAGAGACCGTTACTTCTAGCTTGGGATTCTCGGCGCCGAAAGCGCGCACGTCTCCGCGCACGCTCTCAATCGCCCAGTTCTGATCGCCCGGCTCGGCGACATTCCGTGCATCCAGTGTGGCGAATGTCGGTAGCGCCACCTCCGAAAAACGTCCCGGCATGGCCGAGTTTTGGAAGTCGGAAATCAGATGTACTTCCACAGGCAGGTCGCCTTCCGGCGCCAGACTGCGGGCCGCTTCCACCACGTCGCTATAGCTGTTACGGCCCACGCCCGGCTTTAAGCCTGCGATAGCGGCGCGCAACTCGGCTTGGTCGTTGGTCCGCTCGGTAATTACCGAAACGCCCGGTCCCACAGCCAGCACCTGAGCGCGGTCGTCGGGGTTCAAGCCAGCGACAAGAGTCTCGGCCTCGGCAACGGCCCGGTCCCACCGGCCATCCGCCGACATCGAAAGCGAGGTATCAAGAACAATCAAGTGAAGCGACGGGATCTCGCCCAACGCCGTCGACGCCGGGCGCTCCCAAACCGGCTTGGCGAAGGCTAGTGCCGCCAGCACAATCAGCGCTAGGCGCAAGGCCAATAACAGCAGATAGCGCAACCGCCGCTCCAACAGCCGGCTCTCCTTCATCTTTTCGAAGAACATCAGCGAGGCGAACGGCAAGCGCACCGGGTTGTCCCGTTGCAGCAAGTGCAGCCACAGAGGCAAGCCCACCGCCAGCGCGCCCAACAAAAACCATGGAGAGAGTAAACTCATCAGCTGCTCATCTCCTCCGCTGCCGGAAGGTCAAGTAGTTTCGCAACGCCTCGTCAAGAGGCTCGGCCGTATTCAACAAAACATAGTCAGCGCCGGCGCCTTGCACTTCGGATCTCAGCTTATTCATATGCGCCTTGATCCGTGCCGGATACTCGCGCGTGGCGAAAGCGGAAGAGACCTCCATCAACTCTCCCGTCTCCATATCCTCCAAGACGGTCGAGGCTCCAATATTGGGCTCGATCTCCGCCGGATCGAGAACATGAAAAAAGGCGACGTCCTGGCCCTGGTAGGCTAACGGCCTGACGGCCTCCATCACCTTCTCCGGGTCATAGTAGAAATCCGAAATCACCACGACCAACCCTCTCTTCGTCACGTATTGCTGAAAGTGACTAAAGGGCAGGCTCAAGTCCGTGCCCGTCGACGCCTCGGCGTGATCGATCATGTGCAGGATGGTCTGCAGGTGTCCCGGCCGGTAAGACGGCGGCCGTGCATCGCGTACCTTCTCGTCGAAGATAACCAGGCCGACTGCGTCGTGCTGCCGCGTCGAAAGGTAAGCCAAGGACGCAGCCACCCACTTGGCGTATTGCAGTTTCGAAATCCCCTTGGACTGGAAACCCATTGACGCGCTCGTGTCGAGCAGAATCGCCAAGTGCGTGTTCGTCTCGCCCAAAAAGCGCTTGATGTAGGTGCGGTCGGATCGCGAGAAGACGTTCCAGTCGATGAATCGTGGATCGTCGCCGGGCACGTACGGCCGGTATTCCGCGAACTCCAAACTAAAGCCGAAGAACGGCGAACGATGCATCCCGGTCAGGAAACCGTCAACCACCGCCCTCGCCACAAGTTCAATGTTCCTCAGCTTAATGAGGACGTTTGGGTCGAGTAGATCGGTAGCCGCCATCCGAAATCCTCACTCTTTCGGCGCGGGGCGGGCGGCAACGGCCTGCTTCAGAACGTCGTCCACCGTCACCCGGTCGGACTCCGCATGGAAGTTGGTCAGCACGCGGTGCCGCATGATCGGCAGCACCAGCGAGCGAATATCGTCGTGGGTTACGTGGTAGCGGCCCTCCATCAGCGCGCGCGCCTTGGCGGCCATGGTCAGGAACATCGTGGCGCGCACCGAGGCGCCGTAGGTGACGTACTTTTTCACCACGTCCGGGGCCAGCGGATCGGCGGGCCGCGAAGAGCGAACCAGTTCCACCGCATAGCGATTGACCGAGTCCGACACAGGTACCTGACGGGTCAGCCACTGGAACTCGACGATCTCGTCGGCCGAGGTGCAGGCCTCCACCGCCGCCACCGCGCCGCCGCCCGTAAACCGATTGACGACGTCGATCTCGTGTTCCGGTGAGAGGTAATCTAGGATCACGTTGAATAGGAAGCGGTCCAACTGCGCTTCCGGCAACGGATAAGTGCCCTCCAACTCAATCGGGTTCTGCGTCGCCAACACAAAGAACGGGGGCGACAGTCTGTAGGTGTTGCCTCTCACCGTTACGCTCTTCTCTTGCATGGCTTCCAGCAAGGCGGCCTGCGTCTTCGGCGGAGTGCGGTTCACCTCGTCGGCCAACAGCACATTCGTAAACAATGGCCCCTGCACGAACGTCCACTGACGGTGCCCGGAAGGATCCTCGTCAATGATGTCCGTTCCCGTCACGTCAGTCGGCATGAGGTCGGGCGTGAACTGGATGCGTTTAAAGGTCAGACCCAAGGCGTCCGACAGCGTTCGCACCAGCAATGTCTTTGCCGTTCCCGGCATGCCGGTAATCAAACAGTGTCCGCCGACCAACAAGGTCAACAACAGATGGTCGATAACCTCGTCCTGGCCGACGATCACCTTGCGGATCTCGCCTTGTATGCGCTTGACCTTCGTTTGGAACCGCCCGATGATTTCTCGGGTTTCGGTGCTATCCATGGCGGATGCCGCTGTAACG
>CAZYOX010000056.1:2707-15756 GCA_964649285.1 uncultured Bryobacterales bacterium
TCATAAATTGCAACTGCCTCTCAACGCGCGATTTCCATGAGCAATCGCTGCGCCGGTTTATAGGTCGGAGCGATCTCCAGCGACATCAAAAGATTACGCCGGGCTCTCTGAGAATCATTCATCTTATGATAGGTTTCCGCTAACCGGTAATACGCCGCCGCTTTGTCGTGCGGATTCATGCTTAGCAAGGCGTTAAACTCACGCAAGGCTTCCTGGTTGCGGTTTTCGGCGAGCATCCAATCGCCCAAATCGGCGTGGAGTTCTTCGTCCGCCGGCCAAATATACAACAACTCGTCCAGCACCGCGATCGCCTCTTCGCGGCGGCCTGCTTCGTCTAACCATCCAGCCAGCTTCTTGAACTCGTACGGCTCCCGGCCGCCGTGCCGGAAGTAGCCCAACAACTCGTTGATGGCGGCCTGCTTGTCGCCCTTCTTCTCATAGGCCCGAGCCAGCATCTCGTAAGCGCTTCCCGACTGTGTGTAGTCCGGATAGAGTTCCTTAGCCTTCGTCGCCGGGGCAATCGCCTCGTCCCACTTCTCTTCGCGGGCCGCAGCCGCTGCTTTCTTCATCTCAGCGCGCCACTGCTGCATGGCCTGCTTTTCCGCCATGGGTCCCAGCAGCTCCTTCGCATAGGCCAAAAACCGCGTATCGAACTCCTCGGGCGCGATCTGCAACACCTGCTGGATGGCGTCGGCCGTCGGCGTATCCTTGGCAAAGGCCTCCAGGAGGCGCAGCAACTTGTCAGGGCCCCACTGGCGATCGATCATCTGGCAGATCAGACCAGCTTGGAAGTAGGAAACGACAACCTGATTTTCGTAAGTAGGCCGCATGAAGCCGCGGTCCAGTTCGGCCACCGGCAGCAGCTTCTCCTCGTTGAAAGCCTCGATGAAGTCCGGCGTGACCCGCTCGCCCCAATTCGGACGCGCCTCCCACTCCTCGTACATCGAGATGCCTTCCGAGTACCAGCGCGGAACCAGATGATTGGTGGCCTCCAGCGTGAAAACGTGGGCCATTTCATGCCACAGCGTCGTCCCCCAATGGAACTGCCCCGGCTCGCGGCTCGCGGGACTGTCCATCGCCACCAGGTAACCGAACGTCACGCCCAGCAACCCGACCCCCGGCATGCCCATCGTCCGCACCGCGAAATCGTCATGGTCGGGGTAAAGTTCCACGTAGATCGGCCGCGTCGGCTTGAAGTTGTACTTTTTCGAGAAACTCGCCACGGCCTTTTCCGACAAAGCCATCGCATAAGGACGCAAGAGTTCGGCTTCTTTCTCGTGAAGCCGGAGAATCACTTCCGGGCTCTCGATTGCCGCACGCGCGGCCTCTTCGCCGCGCGACAACACATCATCCTTGTTCGAGTAGAGCTTGAAGTTGTCGAAGCTGTCGACCAGCCGCAACGTATTTACTGTCTTCGCCGAGAACGGATCTCCCTTGAAGGCGATTTCCAAGTGCTCGTACGCTTCCTTGTCGCGGTTCTCACGGAGTAAGTTGACCCCCAAGTCGGCGTGCGCCGAATATAGCTGCGGGTCGACTTCTACCGCTTTCTCATACAACTCGATCGCTTCGCGATACCGGCGCGTGATCACGTAAAAGTGCGCTACGTCGGCATAGATCTCGCCATAGGTCGGGTTGTAGGCCAGCGCCTTCGCGGTCCATTCGCTGTTCTCAACGGGAATTTCGCGCAACAGGTCCAGCGCCGCGAATAGCGAATACGTCTCTAACGGCGAGCGTCCATCAGCCTCGACTTTCTTCAGCGCGGACTGCAGTTGCTCCTCCGCCACGCTCAGCTCGTTATCTTCCAGGGCCAGCCGGGCAATCAACAGGTGTCCCAGGATCAGGTCTTCCCTCTTGGCGATGACCTTTTCCACTGCCTCCTTCGACTCGGGATCGAATCGTTTGGCTAGAACCGTCGCCACGCCCAACTGGGCCGGCACGTTGTTCTCGTCGATCTCCAGGGCCTCGCGGAACAGTTGCACTGCTTCCTCGGGGTTATAGGTTTGCTCGTACAAATAGCCCCAGCGGACGCGCAGGTCGGCATTCTCGGGTTGCTCCTTTACCGCCTCCCGAAAAACGTCATTCGCCTGCTTGAAGTTGTCCAGTCCCCACCAAGCTTCGGCACGGACGAAAAGATCCGAACTCTCGAGCAACCCGGTGTAGCAAGCCCGCCCGCCGGCTCGGTCGCCCTTGTCGTAGATGGCGTCGCACTCATCCAAGACGTCGGGTCTCGCGCCGCGGTCGTCTCCGTAGACACCCGCCGAGACCGGAACCGGCGCGGATGCGCAGGCGGATAGAGCGAGGAGAACTGCGGCGTAGAGTTTCATCGTTCTACTATTGCGGCGTTGTCCCTCCGCCGGGGTTACCCTGCGCCTCCTCGATCTGTACGTCGATCGCAGCCAATTCCAGCAAAATCGCCTGCAACTGATCGAAGTAGGAGTTTTCATCCATTCCGTCCCTGCGCAGCTTCAGGGCGTCAATGCTCATGCGCAGTTCTTCGCGCTTCTTGAATAACGGCGCCAATTTCGGGTCAAGGGCCAGCGCCGCGTTCTTGCCCAAACGGGCCAGCAGAAAGGTTTCGGGCCCCTCGCCTTCTATGCGGGCGTGCTCGGTCGACAACCGTTGCGCGGATTTGTAGAACGTCTCCACCTTATTCACCGCGTAGTCGTAGGCTTCCATCACGGTGATGCTCTCATCCTTGTCCACATCCGCTTCCGCATCTTCAAACGCGGAGGTCCAGTAGCGGCTAAACACTGTCGCGTTGCGCTCGCGGCCGTTCTTCGTCGCGGTAATGATGATGCGGCCTTCCTTTTGCATCGACATTTCCAACATGGCGCCGCTGCAGCTCGTCATATTGACGATCAATTGCCGTTCCACCGGGATATTGTCCAGCAACTGCGCCAGACGCGTCGCCGTGATATCGGGCCCAGGGATGTTGAACTTGTAATCGGCTCCGTCGAAGGAACCGTGACCGATCAAGTAGACGACCACCGCATCGTCGGGTTTCGCCGCGCTGACGAGAGCGTTCAGACTCTTTTCCAGCGCCGCGCGCGTCGCGCCCGCCCCCTTCAGCAAAGCCACTTGTTCAGCGCCTACTGTATTGGTCGCCGTGGCGGCCAGATCTTCGGCCTCTTGGGCGAAACGCTCGGCGTAATCCGGCTCGCCGCCAAGGCCGCCGACGACAATAAAGTGAGTCGCTGCCGCGGCGGGCATCGCCGCCAGCGCCAGCGTGAGAATCGCGATTCGTTCTAGATAACGCCCCATTGTCTTCTCAGCATCCATTCGCCGCCTTTCAGCGCGAGCAGCAGTAGGAACAAAAACGGCATGTCCCACAAGTCCAAAATCTCGCGCGCGGTAATGCCCGCATCCGAAAACCGTATCTGTTCCGGCAGTCCGCTCAAATTATCCACCGTCCAATACTGGCCGCCCGTTTGCTCCGCGAGCCTCGTCAGCAACTCGCGGTTCTGGACCGGATGGAAGTCTTCCGCCACGCCGTCCTCGCGCCGCACATGCAGCGCCGCCGTTCCCAATGAATCTTCTCCTAAGAAGGCCTGCGCTTCAATCCGATAGGCGCCCGCCTTCGTGGCCGTTACCTCCGCAAGATAGATGCCTTGTTCCTCCGTGGAGGGGTGCATCTCGACTGTTGATGCACTTCCGTCGTCCGCTGTGACGGTCGCCGTCACAATCGCGTTGTGTGCCGCCTCGTACTCCTTGGTGCGAACCTCCGCCCGCAACTTAATCCGCGTATCGTCCGCATAGAGCGAGCGGTCGCTGGTGATGGTCACCGGCCCGGGAGAATCCGCCGACATGGCCCGCAACAATTGCCTCCAGAAGGTGTGGTGGCGCTCGTCCTCGTGAGGCAAACCCATCTTCCAGCGCCAAGTGCCGCCCGTCGCCAAGATCATGGTCTTGCCGCGTCCATAGTTCTGGCGCACCAAAAGCGGCGACTGCGCTTCGCCGACGCCGACAGTCAACAAGGTAACCGCCGCCGGTTTCAACTCTCCGAAGGTCTGGTAGTCCGCCAATTCCGGCAGCTCGTCCCAAAGCTTCGCGTTCTCGGACGGGTCGGCTGCCAGCCGCGTAATGAGCGAATCGCGCCCTTCGACAGTCAGGCTAACCTTGGCCCTTTCGCGGCTAAACGTCTTGGCGCCCGTGGTGGCCAACACGACCGGCAGCGTTTCCTCCACCTGCGACGCGCCCCAGCCCCCGTCCGCCAGACCGGCACGGCCGCCCAACATCAACAAGGTTCCGCCGCGCTTGCCGACGAAGTCGCGAATCATGCGTTGCTGATCGGGAGTAAAAAACGCCGCCTCAAAACTGCCGATGATCAACCCGTCATAAGCGAACAACTCTTCTGCGGTCTCGGGGAAACCATGCTCCAACTGGTCCGCCGTCTCGACGCCTTGGCGGTAGTACTTGTTCGTCGAGGTCCGCAGCAGCGAGACCAGGTTGACCGATTCATCCTTGGTCATCGACCGGCGGATGAATTTGTACTCCCAGCGCGGCTCTCCTTCGACATAGAGAACCTCCTTCCTTCCGCGCGGAACGTCCATCACCCGACGCAAATAGTTATTGCCCGTGATTTCTTCGTTCGGCAGCGGATCAAGGGAAAATCGCAGATCGCGTATGCCCGGCTCCCCCGCCGGAAAATCGATCCACTCCGCTTGTATTTTTTCGCCGCGCCGCAGCGAGACGTCTTTGGAAGCCAAAATCGTGGAGCCGTCGCGCACCGTGAGCCGCGTCTCGCCGCCTTCGCCGCCATGCTCAATGGTCGCCCGCGCCGTGACCCGCGATTTCGGCAAGGCCCGCGCCGCCACATCGATGTTGCTCAACTCGATGTCGCCGGGTATGGACGTCCGCCCGACGCCCACTGTGTGGATAGGCACTCGCGAACCGCGAATCTCGGCCATCACCTCGCGGCTGAAACTGCCGGAGTTGTCCGAGCCGTCGCTGACCACGACCACAGCCCCCAGCGGAGCGGCCGCGGATTCCCTGAGTACGCCGGCCACTGCCTCGCCAATGTGAGTCGCGTGGCCCGGAGCCGGCAGCGCGTCGAGCGATTCCAAGCGCGAAACGTCGCCGGAAAATCCGTAGAAGCGCACGCTGAACCGCTCCCGCAGACCCTCGATCACGCCATCGTCCAGCGCCGCGACCGCCTGTTGCAACCGTGACTGGTCGCCTTCGGCCAAAGCCATCGAACGGGACAGGTCCAGCAACACTGAGACAACGTTCTGCTCTGACTTGAGCGAACGCACCGCCAGACCCGGTTGCCACAGCATCAACAGAGCCAAGGCCGCCATGGCCGACTGCAATCCCCACAAGATCCCTTGTTTCGTCTGACCCAGCCGGCCGTGGCTCCGCTGCAGGTACCACCAGATCCCGCCCGCGGCGGCCGCCGCGGCGAGGATCAGCAGCCACACGGAGAGACCGCTAGCGAACAGGAACTCGCCCTTACGATAAACGCTCAGCGGGTACTTGAACAGGAACTCAAACACGCAGCCACATCCGGTTAATGCGTCATTGCATATACGACGTAGTTTACGCCGAAGCGGTAGGCCAAACTGGTGAACTGCTCCGGGTAGTACGGATTGTCAGCGTGTTCCCAAGCATCGCCCAGATCCATGTTGTGGTTGATCGCCACGATGAGTCGTTCATCGTCGTCGTAGATGCCGCGCCAATGGGGCGGGAAGCCATCCTCGCGCTCCCAGGTGACGCCGCGGTTGTAATAGCCCACATTGGGGATCTGCACCTTCTGGTCGATATCGAAGACGATCGTCATCAGCGCGTCCGACGCCGGAATGTCCACGATCGGGCGGTCCGGGAAGACTTTCCGCATCGACTCTAAGAAGGACTCCCATTCGTAGCCGCCGTGAAAGTCATCGACCATCAGGAATCCGCCGCGCAGCAGATACTCGCGCAACTTTGCCGCTTCTTCGTCGCTCAGCACCCAGTGGCCCACTTCCACTGCGTAGATCCACGGGTACTCGAAAATCTCGTCGCTGCCGGGCTCCACAAACCGGCCGCCCTCGGCTGCGTCGACTCCCGTCAATCGCCGGACCCCCTGCATGAAGTGGTAATCCGCTTCCGGCCAATCCGTGGTCCAGGAACCCCGCCCGCGATAGCCGCCGTACCCGCCGTAGCTCTCGTAAGCGAGGCGCGTGAAGAAAAACTCCGCCTTCACGTCCGGATCGGCAAAGCCCATTCCGGGTTCCCGGAAGCGGTTGCGGAAACGCTGTCCTAGTAAGGGGAGACTGCTCGCGACAAGCGCCAACAAAACGAATACACCCAAGACGCGTCGTTTGGTTCTCAAGCCCCCTCCTAGCCCATAGTTCAGCGAGTGCGCTCAGCGTAGCACACGCCGGCGTTAAGCCTTTGTAAAGCGCCCGCTGCCGATATAATGATTCCTTCCGACTGTGTCAAAGACTACTCTCGTCTCCATTCTGTTTCTGATCATCGTTTTTGGGGCCTTGGTCTACTCGACCTTCGATCTCCAGGGATACAACTGTGAAGTCTGCATGACCTTCAACGGGAGAACAAACTGCGCCAAGGCTTCCGGGACCTCGCGAGAAGAGGCCCAGCGCACCGCCACCGACACCGCTTGCGCACCCATCACCGCCGGCATGTCTGAAACCATTGCCTGCTCCAATACCCCGCCGGACAGCGTCAATTGGTATTAGCGCCTCCGCCGCCTATCCCCGGTATTCGTGAGGACTTGCCCCTTTGAACGCCAATATCGACATCCCCTTTGAGCGTTTCGTCCTGCCCAATGGACTGACTCTTATCACCCATGAAGACCGCAAGGCGCCCATCGTCTCGGTCAACGTCTGGTATCACGTAGGTTCCAAGAACGAACGTCCCGGCAAGACCGGTTTCGCCCACCTGTTCGAACACCTGATGTTCAACGGTTCCGAAAACCACCCGGGCGACTATATCAAGGCCATGGAGGCCGTCGGCGCCACGAGCCTCAACGGCACCACCAACAACGACCGCACCAATTACTTCCAAAACGTCCCCACGCCAACCCTCGATTTCGCCCTGTGGATGGAATCGGACCGCATGGGACACCTGCTCGGGGCCATCGATCAATCCAAACTCGATGAGCAGCGCGGCGTCGTCAAAAACGAGAAAAAGCAAGGGCAGAATCAGCCCTACGCCGTTGCCCACGACCTACTGACCCAGCGCACCTATCCCTACGGCCACCCTTATTCGTGGACCGTCATCGGCGAGATGGAAGACATCGATGCGGCTTCTCTCGATGACGTGCGCCACTGGTTCGAACGCTTCTATGGCGCCGCCAACGCCACCGTTGTCGTATCTGGCGATATCGACTCGGCCGCTGCCCTAGACAAAGTACAGCAGGCGTTTGGCGACATAGCTCCCGGCCCCGCCGTGCCTCGGTTGCGCTCCAACATCGCCCGCCGTTTCGGCGAAGACCGCGAGACCGTCGAAGACCGCGTCCCGCAGGCCCGTATTTATAAGGTGTGGAACGTGCCCGGCTGGGGTACCCGCGAATCTGTCGCCTTCGACCTCATCACCGACGTCTTGGCCGACGGAAAAAACTCCCGTCTTTACAAGCGCCTGGTCTACGAGGAGCAGATCGCCACCAGCGCCAGCGCCTCCATCAGCTCGCGGGAAATCGCTGGGCAAGTCTCCCTCGTCGCTTCTGTGCAGCCCGGCGGAGACGTCGCCGCGGTCGAGGCGGCGCTCGACGCGGAACTTGCCCGCTTCCTCCGTGACGGACCCACGGCCGACGAATTGGAGCGCATCCGGATTCAACACCGCGCTCATCTCATTCGCGGCGTCGAACGCATCGGCGGTTTTGGCGGCAAGTCCGACATCTTGGCCAAAGGCCAAGTCTTCGCCGACGACCCGGAGTACTACCGGAAGCTCGATCACTGGACCGAAGAGCTCACCGCCGAGGATTTGGTCGAGACCGCTCGAGAATGGCTAACCGATGGCGCCTACGTCTTGACGATCCAATCAGCGCCCGAGCGGCGTTCCAGTTCGACTTCCGTCAATCGCGCCACGCCCCCGCCTAGTGCCGGCGAGACGACGCTTTCGCTCCCGCTCTTTGAAAGAGCGACGCTTTCGAATGGATTGCAAGTCGTTCTTGCTCAACGACATGAGATCCCTACCATCGAGTTGTGCCTGATCGTCGATTCCGGGTTCGCTGCAGATCAGTTCACCCGCGCCGGCGTCGCCAGCATGACAATGGCCATGCTCGATGAAGGCACCACAACCCGGACTTCTCTAGAAATTGATGATCGGCTTGACCGGCTCGGAGCAAAGCTGGGCGGCCGATCCGGACTAGACACTTGTTACGTCTCTCTCTCGGCGCTGACGGAACAGCTCGACGCCTCGCTGGAGCTCTTCGCCGACGTCATACGCAATCCGTCCTTCCCGGAAGCGGACTTTCAGCGTATGAAGCGTCAGCAGCTGGCGCGCATCGAGCAAGAAAAGAGCACGCCTGCCAGCATCGCTTTCCGGCTGTTGCCCCATCTGCTTTTTGGCTCGGCGCATGGCTACGGAACGCCGCTGACCGGCAGCGGATACCCCGACACCGTCACGGCCATGACCCGCGAAGACTTGGCGGCCTTTCACCAGACCTGGCTGCAACCGGGCCAATCGTCGCTCGCCGTCGTCGGCGATGTCACCCTCGACGAGCTTCTGCCGCTTCTTGAGAAGCATTTGGGCCCCTGGCAAAACGGCGCTCCGCCTCCGGTCAAAAACATCGCCGATATGCCGTTCCCCGAACGGCGGGCCATCTACCTCGTCGACAAGCCGGGCGCGCAGCAGAGTGTCGTCGTCGGCGGCTTGCCGGCTTCTCCCACCAACAATCCCCACGAGCCGGCCATCGAGATAATGAACGCCATACTGGGCGGCGATTTCGCTTCGCGCATCAACCAGAACATCCGCGAAGAAAAGCACTGGTCCTACGGCGCACGCACCATGTTCATCGACGCTAAAGGCCCACGTCCCTTCCTGCTTTATGCACCCGTTCAAGGCGACAAGACGAAGGAGACGCTACAGGAACTCGACATGGAACTACGCGGAGCCCTAGGCCTCAAGCCTTTGACCGCGGAGGAACTCAATCAAGCGAAGAGCAATGCCACGCTCAGCCTGCCAGGAGCCTTCGAGACCAAGCGCGCCGTCCTCGGAGCGATGCAAGACATCCTCATCTACGGCCTGCCCGAAGACCATTTCGACACCTACTCCGACCGGCTCAATGCCGTCACGATTGCCGACGCGGAAGCAGCGGCCAAGCGCATCATCGATCCCGACAGGGTGATTTGGGTCGTTGTCGCCGATGCTGCTACAACAGAGGGTCCGCTCGCCGAACTGGGCTGGGGCCCAATTCGGCGCATGGATGCCGAAGGCAATCCGCTTTAGGCGCTCAGCCGTTTATGCGACTCAACGAACCAGAGTTGCTTATCCACCGCGCGGGAGACTTCGGTGAACAGATCCTGCGTGCCGGCATCGCCGATATCTCCGGCTGCATCGATGCCTTCGCGCACGCTCTTGCCGAAGGAGGCTAGGGCATTGGCGAAGGCTTCCACATGGTCCTGCCCGCTCTGAACCTCCAGCGGGTATTCGCTTACGACCGTTTGCGCCGTCACCGTTCGTGCCCGGCCGTCCGCCACGCCTCCCAGGGCGACGATGCGCTCGGCGATCTCGTCAACCCAACCCCTGGCCTCGGTAGCTACCGCATCAAATAATTCGTGTAGGGCAATGAAATTGGGCCCTTTAACGTTCCAATGGGCCTGCTTGGCTTGCAACTGGACCGCGATAGCGCTCGACAATCGCTCCTGCAGGAGCGCTGTCGCGGTTTCACGCGTTGCCTCAGCTAAGTCGTTCTTCGTTTGATTCAATCGTGCTGTCGTCGTAGGCATTGACTAGTCCTCTACCACCGTAGATGCTCTCGACCCGAATTCGTCGCAGGATTTCTTAATCCCGTCGCTGCGATTGTTAGCATGGGACGTGCCGTTGCGCTTGGCTGCAAACAACGATTTTCAGGTCGTCCGCCGACTCCTTATCGACACGAGATTCCGCGAACAACCAGTGGTCGAACGGCTCCAGATCGGCTCGCCTGAATGCAAAGACGCTCTGACCATTCTTGTTCACTTGTTCGCCCGTGCGCAGCCGGTTGAGAAAGACGTCGCTGCGGCGGCGTTTGGCGATAAAGCGCTGGCCTCGTTCCAGGCCCTCGGCCTACTTGAATCAACGGGCGGCTCGCTCCGGGCGACCTGCCTACTCTACCCCTTCGAGGATCTCTGGATCGCCTCCGATTTTCCCGGGAGTTCCCGGGAGGACTTCGTCTTCCCCGCCCTCTCGACGCAGAGCCGTCAGTTTCACGCCATTCTGCCCGATGCTCCCTGCGAGGCGCTGCTCGACATCGGCGCGGGCGCGGCGGCTGCATCGTTGACCGCCGCCAAAGACTACGCAGCAACAGTTTTTGCGTGCGATATCAGTAGGCGCTGCGTCCTGTTTGCAGAGTTCAATCGGCGTCTCAACGACGTGGGGAACGCGGTGATCGTGCAAAGCGACGTCTACGACGCGCTTGAGGCGCGCACCTTCGACCGCATCATCGCCCACCCTCCGTACATTCCGACGGTGGGAGACCAGGAGAGCTATCGCCACGGCGGCCCCCACGGCGAAGACATTCTGCGCCGCATCTTAGAGGGCTTCGCTACACACCTGCGCCCCGGCGGCCGCGCTTATCTGAGCATGCTCGCCTGCGATCACGCCGACGCGCCGCTCGAACAACGCCTCTACGAAATGCTCGGCTCCAACGAGTTTCGCTTGCTCGTCGCCGAGTGGGAGGCGCTCCTGGCCGTCGAATTCGTTATGCGCCAAGTCGAAGTAGGCGAACTCGATTTCGATCAAGGCGCGCGCCAAGTACGCAGCTTCCGGGAAGCAGGCGTCACTCAGCTCGTGCGTTGCGCCGTCGTCGTCGTTCGCGAAACGGGCGACGGTTCTACCATCATGCGTCGCGTCATGGGCCAAGGCACGGGCGCCGCCGAATTGGACGCCGCCTTCCGCCCGGTTCCCGAAATAGGCGATGTGCTCGATCAGCGTCTCGTCCTCTCGCCTTGGACAACCCTCGAATCCACGTCCGCCCTCAGCGATAATCGGTGGCGGTCCTTCACGCGTATTCTCGATTGCCAGCACCCATTTCACTTCCGCACCGATTGCCCGGAATGGGCGACCGAAGCCCTCGCTCGTCTCGACGGCTCGGTCACGCCACGCGAGGCCCTCGGGGACGCTAGCGTCGACCTCGACGAAGCCGAAATCTTCTTCGAATGTCTAATCAACGCCGGCGCTCTAACGCCGGCTTCCGCCGCCTAGCGCGCGGTGTCTGCTTCATCTGCGCCTGCCTCTTGGTCACAGTGATGAGTGCAGGCCACGCCTTTGCCTGACCGCCCTACGCGTCGGCCTCGTTCATGGGAGTTACCAGGACCTTGTCGATTCGGTTGCGGTCCATATCCACGACTTCAAACTGCCATCCGCCAGCCACGAAAGAGTCGCCAGCCGACGGAATACGACGGAGATGAGCCAGGATAAACCCTCCGACTGTATTGAAGCCGCCCCTCCGAACCAGATCCTCGTCCAGGTCTAGTTCCTCAACTAAGTCGGAAATCGGCAGCGATCCGTCGACCAGCCAGGAGCCGTCGTCTCGCCGGAGGATTCTCTCCCGTAGCGCCTCGCCCGGCTGTCGCAGGTCGCCCACAACGGCTTCCAACAGATCAGTTAATGTGGCCACGCCCTCGACGCCGCCATGCTCGTCGACCACAACCGCCATCTGTTCTCCTGAAGTTTGGAAGCGTTCGAGGATGTCCAATGCCGGCATGAGTTCCGGCACAAAGAGCGCCGGTCGCGCTAGCTTTCGCAGCTCCGGAGGCTCTCCGCTCTGCAGCGATAGGAACAACTCCTTGACGTGTACGACGCCAATCACCCGATCAAGATCCCCGTCCACGACCGGGAAGCGGGAGTAGGCGCTCTCGGCGATGACCTCCCGGTTCGCCTCCCACGAATCTTCCACGTCCAGCCACTCCACATTTCCGCGCGGCGTCATCAATTCTGCCGCTCGGCGGTCCCCGAGCCGAAACACGCCTTCGACCATTTCCTGTTCCGCCTCTTCGAACGTTCCGTGCTCCGCGCCCTGGGCGATCATCATCTTGATCTCTTCCTCGGTAATGGGCGCCTCTTTGTTGGGTCGCACCGGCAGAATCTTAAGTACGATTCGCGTGGAAAATGACAAGAAGCGAACTGCCGGGGAGCCGAGTTTCGAGAGCCACTTCATTGGCGGAGCCAATACGCCCGCGATCTTCTCTGGGTTCCCAAGAGCAACGCTCTTGGGAACCAATTCCCCGAGGATCAACGACAGGTAACTAATCGCCACTACAACAACCGTGATGGAGAGCGACTCAGCATACTCTGCCGCTTGCGGAAACCTCCCAAGATAGGCAGCGAGCTTCTCCGCGATCGTCGCGCCGCCAAAGGCGCCGGCAAGCGTGCCGATCATCGTAATCCCAATCTGAACGGTCGATAGGAAGTCGTGCGGATTGTCTGCTAGCTCCAGCGCAATGGCAGCTCCAGCGCTGCCCTCCTCGGACCGCTGCTTAAGCCGCGCCTTGCGCGAGGAAACCACGGCCATCTCCGCCATCGCGAAGACGCCGTTGGCAACCACGAGCAACACAATGAGAGCGATTTCCAGCCCGATATGGTTCATGGGTAGTTAACGCCAGTTTGGCAGACCTATCTTGCACGAGACGCTCCACGACTGGAGGAACGTAGTCTCAGCGTGCGGTCCGCAGGGGACGGCCGCACACCGCCCTACCGAACCGCGACGGTCACGGAGCGGTTGCCAAGCCCCTGCTCATTCCATGCCCCACGCGGTCCTTTGCCTTGAGGCCGCATGCGACACCGCCCGTTCGGAGCCGCGACGGTCACGGAGCGGTTGCCGGAACCCCTTGACACGGCATGCTACAACTGAAAGCAGAAGAGCCCCAGCTAGGCCAGGTACGGCTGGGGTCCCCGACGCGTAGGGAGCA
>CAZYOX010000057.1:0-15628 GCA_964649285.1 uncultured Bryobacterales bacterium
CCGGCTCGCTGGCCTGTTTAGCCGGAGTTTGTGACCTGGCCGAGCAGGTGTTGGATTCCAGTACGCGCATCGGGCTGCCCCCTCGGATCGAAGATCTGCCCGATGAGTTGGATCACCCGGGGTGGGCGACGTCGATCGGCCTTGTGCTCTACGCGCAGAGGCTGCGGCTGCATCAGAAACGACGGAAGGACCGAGTCGCGGAGTGGCTCAAAGCGCTGTTTAACTAATTCCCTGGAGGACGCAAGGCATGATCGAAGACCTCATCCCTGAATCGAAAGAAGAGAAGGCCGTTGTGGAGGAGCCGCGTCGCGAAGCTGAGGAAGGCGAAGGCCTGCTCTACGACTTCGAGGACGAAGCGCGTCCGAGTGCGCGGATCAAAGTTATCGGTGTGGGCGGCGGCGGCTGCAATGCCGTCAACCGCATGATCGAGGCCGGCGTTGAGGGCGTGCAATTCGCGGCCGTCAATACTGATGAGCAGGCCTTGCGCGTCTCTCGCGCGCAGGTGAAGCTGCAGATCGGGGCCAAGCTTACGGGCGGTCGCGGCGCCGGCTCCAACCCGGAGATCGGCCGCAAAGCGGCTCTCGAAGACACCGAGCGCCTCATCGAATTGTTAAGCGAATCCGACATGGTCTTCGTCACCGCCGGGCTAGGCGGCGGCACTGGCACGGGTGCGGCCCCTATTGTGGCCTCATTGGCCAAGGAGCTCGGCGCCCTCACCGTGGCGGTAGTCACCAAGCCGTTCGCCTTCGAGGGCGTGCAGCGCATCTCAGCGGCGGAAGAAGGGATCAAGGAATTGGCTGAGACCGTGGACACGGTCGTGACGATTCCCAACGAGCGCCTGTTGGACGTCGTCGAACGAGGCACCAGCTTCTTTGAGGCCTTCCGAGTCGCGGACGACATTCTGCTGCAGGCCGTTCAGGGCATCTCGGGCATCATTACGATCCCGGGCATCATCAACCGCGACTTCGCCGATGTCCGCACCGTCATGCACGGCATGGGCTACGCCGTGATGGGCACCGCGCAAGCTGCTGGCCCGAGTGCGGCGGTGGAGGCGGCCCGCAAGGCCGTCAATTCGCCGCTGCTCGAAGACGCCTCGATCGAGGGCGCGCGCGGCATTCTGATCAATATCACCGGCTCTAAGAACCTCAGCTTGCATGAGGTTCACGAAGCTTGCACGATCATCCAGCGCGCCGCCGATCCGGGCGCCAACATCATCTTCGGCTGCGTGATGGACGAGGCCATGGGCGACAAGGTCAAGCTGACTGTGATTGCCACGGGCTTCCGCGAAGAGATGGCCAGCAGCATCGAACCGCGCGATCTGCATGGGCACGCCAATGTCCGCACCATGCCCTCACGCAACGACTTAACGCGCAGCCGCCTGCCCAATGGCGCTGGCTTGCAACAACAACCGGTACGCACCGAGGAACCAGCCGAGCCGCGCACTCCCCACGAGGAAGCCCCCGCGGTCGACCCCTCTGACCGTGAGCAGCCTGCGTTCTTGCGGCGCAAGATCGAATAACAATTTGGACCTGCGTTGTAGGCTCAAGAAAGAGGGGCCGCCTTGTGCGGCCCCTTTCCTTTTGGTCACAGCGCTATGTCTCCGCAAGTAGTTCATCCCGTCATTGTCATCCCCGGCATCACCGCCGCCTATCTTCGCGACGAATACTCCTTCCGGCCGGAGACGGTTTGGGGGCTGCTGAAGAAGGACTACGAGCGCATCACGCCGCATCCCGACGATGCGCGCTACGAGGCGTTGGAGCCGGCGCGCGTGCGGGCTGGGCAGCTGCATCCGGCGGCCTACGGCGAGTTGGTCGCCGAGCTGCGTCACAATCTCTCTCCGAGAGCCGACAGCCCAACACCGGTCTACCCGTTCGCCTACGACTGGCGCTTGCCGCTGGCCCGTTCTGTTGAGCTGCTGGCGGAGTTCGTCGAAGAAGTCATCGATCGTACCCGGCTGCTGCGGCACTATGACGCCGCCGGATGGTCCAAGCGCCCGCAAGTCCATCTGGTCGCGCACTCGATGGGCGGCCTGATCGCCGCCGGCTATTTGGACCGCTTCGGCGCTCTGCGGCGCGTCTCCAAGGTCGCCAGCCTGGCGACGCCGTTTAACGGATCGTTCGAGGCCGTGTTGAAGATCGCCGTCGGTACCGGCGACCTAGGAGGCGAAGCGCCTTCGTCGCGCGAACGCGAAGCGGCGCGAATCCTGCCGTCGCTTTACCACCTGCTTCCGGCGATACCGGGCAGTGTGCAGGCCGAGCCGGAACTGTGTTCGGACTTATTCCAGCCGCAAGCCTGGCAACGTCGCGTCGTCCAAACGCTGGCTGAGTTCATTCGCCTGCATGGCCTACGTCCGGAGTCAGGCCAGGAACAAGCCGTCCGGTTCTTTGCCTCCATGCTTAGCGAAGCCCAAGCCTATCGCCGCCGTGTGGACGGACTCCAACTTGAGACGGCCGGACTGAGCGCTGCGGACTGGCTGTGCGTTGCCGGAGTTAATTCGCCGACGCGCGTGCGGCTGCCCATTCGCAACTGTGACGGAGAACCGGACTTCGTACTGCGGTCCGCCGATCGGGAGAATCGTTGGCGACCCGAGCGTTGTCCTGCTGGACGCGATTGGGAGCAGGGTCTCACCGGGGACGGCACCGTGCCTTTCGAAGGCGCCGTGCCCCGGTTTCTGGGCCGCGAGAACGTCATTTGCGTCACCCCACAGGACTTTGGGTATTGGGAGATCGGCGACCGGCTGCTCGACCGTGCCGCCGGGTTTCACGGCATTTTGCCCAACATGAACATGTTGCATCGGCTGATCGTGCGCCATCTTGCCGGCACGCCCGACAGGCATGGCGCCACCTGGGGGCGCCCGGCGCCTGGAGTGCCGCAAGACAGCTGGCGACCCGCGCTGGCGCAACTGCGCAACAAGGATCTGAAGGCCTAGACCAGGCGCCGGATTGGCCATGAAGCGCCGCGCCACGTTAAAATTACGCGTATGCGTCTGTTCGCTGGCCTCTGCTTCGCTGCCTTCTTCTCTGCCGCCTCTCCTGCCCTAGCCCAAAACAAGCCGCCCAATGTGGTCTTCATCACGGTGGACACCTTGCGCGCCGACCACCTATCGAGTTGGGGCTACCACCTCAAGACCAGTCCAAATATCGACAAACTTGCCGCTGAGGGCATGCGCTATGAGAACGCCTATACCGTGACCTCGCGAACCGCGCCCTCGCACTACTCGATGTTTACAAGCCGCTATCCGCAGGAACACGGCTCTAAGCTCAACGGGTTTGCGGTGCCCGAGAACACCAAGTTTCTCTTTTTGCCGCAGATCTTCCAGAAGAACGGCTATGAGAACGCGGCCTTCGTCAGCTCTTGGGTCGTAACGAACAGGCTAACTAGGCTAGGACGGTTCTTCGACGTCTACGACGATCAATTGAACCGCACCTACCAGACAATCAACTCAATGCGTTGGGCCGAAGACGTGACGCCGAAGGCCATCAGTTGGCTGCGCCAGAAAAAAGATCAGCAGAAGCCCTTCTTCCTTTGGGTACACCTTTTTGACCCGCATTCGCCCTACGAGTTCCGCCAGAACTTTGACGTCACCGAGAAGACCGGCGCGCCGGATCGCACGAAAGAGAGAGGCGAGGACGCCGTGATGAAAGATGTCCGCGCCTACAATTCAGAGATTCGCTATACGGATCATTACATCGGTGAGATCGTCGATGCCGTGGACGAGATGGGTCTCGGGGAGAACACGTTGATCGTGCTCGTCGCCGACCATGGCGAGAGTCTGGGCGAGAACAACACCGATCAAGGACATGGCGCCTGGCTATGGGAGTCGGTGGTGCGGGTTCCGATGATCTTGCGCTGGACTGGCACGATCAAGCCTGGCGGCGTCGAAACCGCGAAGGTTTCTACGATCGACCTGATGCCGACGATCCTCGACTTGACCATAAAGAAGGTTAAACCGGACGTGGTCATACCGACCGAGTATGCGGGGCGCAGCTTGGCCGACAGTTTGCTCACAGGAGCTGACTTGCCCGATCGCATCGTGCGGTTCGTGGCGTTCGCTGGGCAGAAGTGGATCATGCCGTCGTGGATCGCCAAGCTGTGGCTTCGCGATCTTGATTTCCCGCTGCGGCTCGGCTATCGCCAGGGCGATCGCAAAGTTCTCTGGACGCCTGAAAAGGACACCATCGAAATCGTGGATCTCAGTCGCGATCCCTTTGGCCTCCACCCTACTTTGCCCGATGAAGGCGCGGCTCCGTTCGAAAAAGAGGTGGAGTCGCTGACCAATTGGTTCCGCGCCACGCACTTGGAGCAGAACGGCGAGAACCGCAGGACCGACAAGGATATCGAAGCGCTCGAAAGCCTGGGCTACATTCAGTAGCTCAGCAACTGATCGAGAGATTTTCTGACGCTTGCGTTCAGATCGGCGAAGTAGGCGCGGTCCGCGCCTTCATGTTCTTCGCGAATCTGTCCCGACTTATCGACGAACAGCATGTAGGGGTAGTAGAAGCGGCCCGTGACGCCGGTATATCCCACGAAGCGATTGCGGTCGCCTAGCCCGACCGGGAAGGCAACGTTGTATTGCTTGACGAAGACGCCAAGGTTGTTTTTGGCTGTGGGGTTGAGCGTGACCCCTACGAACTCGACGCCCTTGCTGCGGTATTCACCGTAGATTGGCGCGAGCGTCTTGGCGGCGGCCTGGCAGTGCGGGCAGTCCGTCGAGAAGTAAAACACCATTACGGGCTTGCCTGCCAGGTCTTTGATGTTGAGTTGCTTGCCTTGGAGCGTGGTGATCTCCAAATCGCCGCCCGGCCGGGGCGCGTCCGCCGCTGAAGCCACCGTTGCCAAGGTCAACACTGCGGTGATGAGGGCAGTCTTTAGAAATCTCAAAGTGCGTCTCCTTCGTCCGTCTCCGTAACGTTATCACGAGGCTTGTAGTCCTCGGGCAGTCCTTCGAGGCTGGTCACCGAGGCGCCGTTGAGGGTCACGATGAAGCGGCCATTGTCGCCGGAGCCCTCGAACCGCGTGCGCGACCGGCTCGAGACTTCAAAACGTTCCCATTTTGAACGCAATACGCGACGGTAAGCGTCGAAAAACTCCCGTGCGGCGTCGGCATCGGCCCAATCGGAGGCGTAGCGCAGCACGGCTCGGGAGTTGTCGTCGTTGGACCAAATTTCATAGCGGCCGCCGCGCCAGAGCGGCGCCACGCGCTCGGCCTCGTGCTGGCTAGTGTGTTGCTCAAGCAATACAGCATGATCGAATTGCCCCACATCCCCGCGTGAAGCACGCTTGAATCCACGTAGTCTGAACCGCGGCAACTTTGGTTCGGAAGGAACTCTTTCGACGAAATAGCTCTCCGGGTCGAGTACTTGCTGGGTGGACATTGGCGCGGTGCGAAACACCCGGTCGAATCCCTGCTGGCCGTAGCGCTCAATCACCCGCTGCTGAAAAATCATCCCTTCGGTGTAGGGAAACAACATCGCCTCGCGTATATATAGCGGCTGGGAGGAAAACACCGGATATTCGGAGACCTCATACCGCGACGCTCCCGCGGCGGCAGCCGCCAACAGGCCGTTGTTGCGCAGGCTTCGCCCGGTCTGCAGCATGACCCACTCGGTCATCACCCATGAGGCTTGCCCTTCAATCACGGCAGAGCGGGCGAGATCGCCATCCGCCGACCTCGACTTGTCGACGTACTTGCCCAGATCGAAATGTTGATCCGCGATGGCATGCGCCAGCTCGTGCACGAGCGCGAACTCCTGCATATCCTCCGGCGTCCAAGTCGACAGATACAATTGCTTCGTCTTGTAGTCGTAGAGCGCCGTGGCCTGTTCAGTGAGCGTATTGACCACCTCTTGCGCCAGGTCGAACTTGTTGTCGACAAAGCCGAACAACTGGAGGAACTGCTCCTCGCTGTTGATCTCATCGCCGGGACTCTCCTCGTCCATCCGGCTGGTGACGAGCTCGTTGATCTGTTCTCGGGTCAGCAGCGATCGCGGGATCGGGGCCAACGCCTTGAGACCCATGATCCGTTCCACGTCGCCGATCATTTCGTCGATCTTGGCGAGGATCCGGTTTGCCTCGCCCGGCGCCTGCGGCTTGGCCGGCTCGGCGGCCAGCAGCAGAAAGGCTACGGCAACAACGCCGTAAATCGTGGCTGCGGTGCGTCCGAATATGCGTGGACCCTTGATATCCATGGGCGGGGCCGTCGCTCTTAGTTTAGAAGGGGTCTTGCACCGGATCGGATGCGGCGGCTGGATAGAGCCGTTTCTTGGTCTGCCCGATAAACTGCAGAGTTACGCTGACGCGCTTAGTCGTCTCATCGACGTCTTCCTTAAAGCGCGTGTCCTGCAGGTTCTCGAAAGCGTTCTCCTCCTGCAGTCGGCCCAAGAAGAACCCCGGATAACTGGGAGAGTAGGCGTCCCCTGAAGCCATGCCCCAGCGCTTGCGGATGATCGGTTCGGCGAGAATGTCGAGCCCTTCTATGACCAGCCTGTCGAACGTATAGCGATAACCCGGTTCGGCCGAAAACTCGAGGTCCACGGTCTTCTCTTCCTCGTTGACCTTGACGCCCAACTGGGTTTGGGCGCGGATGAAGCCGTTCGCGCGTAACGTCTCTTCGATGCTCGCCTGGGACTCTCGGGCTAGCTTCATGTTCACTACAGCGCCTGACTTGGGCGAGTACATGCCTTCGATCTTGCTGGGCTCCATGCCTGCGATCTCCGGCGGCGGCACGGATCCGTACACGTACTCGGGCCCTTCGTCGACTTGCACCGTCACGCGCAGTCCGAGATTTTCGGGATCGTCAACAGCCGAGCAAGGACAAAACTTGACGCCCATGCGGCCTTTTTCTTCGTAAAGGGGTCGCACGTTGTAGCGCAGCAATTCTCGCAATCGCGCTTCCGAATAGGCCTCGCCGCGGGCGATGCGATTGAAAAAACCTTGCAACTCGTAGGCCGAAATGACTTCCGAATTCTCAAATGTCACCAGCGAAATCGTCCGCAGCCGCTCCTGCGGCCGGAACAACATCACCAGTTCGCCCGTGGCCTGCGCCTCAAGCTGGCCAATGACCTTCGACTCGTGTCCTTGGCCTTGCCAGCGCGTCTGCAAGGCATCGCCGATCCGGTCGATCATCGGTCCCGTCGACGGAACGCGGGCAGCAAACAGGGGAACCTTCTCAAGAAGCATCGCCCTCAATTCGTCCGGCGAATCATCGAAGCCTTGGAACTCAACCGCATAGAGCTGTTCCAGCTCATGGACGGTAAAGGTGACCTTGTAGCCGTCTCCTTGAGGATCGTACCTCCATTCCAACCCATCGAAGACCCCGGCGGCGTTGATGCGCTCCAGAGCCTGTTTAAAATCCGCTTCGCCGACCAGATCGCCGATCTTCAGGCCCGAAGCCGCAATGATGCTCTGTTCGGAATAGTTCTCCGCGCCGACGATTTCGATCGCCCGCAAAGGGAACTTTTGCTGACCTACAGCAAGACCGCACACTGCCACGGCCAGGCACAGAAGGCGAACCATCATGTAGAGGTACGCGCCCGAGGGCCCACCGGTTTCGCCGGGATTACGCATACATCGCATCGATCTGTCGCTGGAAGCGAATCTCGACCGCGCGCCGCTTAACCTTCATAGACGGAGTTAGCTCGCCTTCTTCGATGGAGAGTTCCCGATCGAGGATGAAGGCTTTTTTCGGCAACTCGTAATTGGCCAGCCCGGCGCAGCACGAATCGATCTCCTTCATGAACAGCTCGTTCACCTTGGGATGTTCCGCCAAGGCCGAATTCGTCAATTGCCCCAGGTCGTTCTGGAGGGCAAACTGCCGCAGCTTCTCGAAGTTGGGGACAATCAGCGCGCTCGGAAACCGCCGCCCTTCGGCAATCACGACAGCCATCGAAATGTACGGGCTGGTCTTGAGCAGGTTCTCGATCGGCTGGGGCGCGACATATTTGCCGCCCGAGGTCTTGAACAGATCCTTCTTGCGATCGGTGATCGAGAGGAATCCGTCTTCGTCGATCTGTCCGATATCACCGGTGTGGAACCAGCCGTCCACAATGGCCGCTTCGGTCGCTTCCGGGTTCTTGAAGTAACCGCGCATCACGTTGGGGCCGCGCAGGATAATTTCGCCGTCGTCGGCGATCTTGACCTCGACGTTGCGGAGGACTTTGCCTACCGTGCCGAACTTCATCGCCTGGCGGGAGTTGAGACTGACGAGGGGCGACGTCTCGGTGAGTCCGTAGGCCTCATAGATGGGAATGCCGATGTTGTAGAAAAACTCGGCTAGGTGGCGAGCCAACGGGGCGGCGCCGGAAAAGAAGTTGCGGAAGCGTCCGCCCAGCCGGGCGCGCAATTTCTTGAATACCAGGCGGTCTGCCAGCCAGAACTTGAAGCCCAGTCCGGCGGGCAGGGAGGCGCCTTTGAGCCGGTATGGCAAGGCTTGGTTAGCGACGCCCAACGCCCAGAAGAACATGCGCCGCTTCGTGCCCGAAGCTTCTTCCATGGCGGTCATGACTCGATCGTGGACCTTCTCGAAGAATCGGGGTACGCCCACCGCCAATGAGGGGCGCACCTCTTGCATGTTCTTGGGTACGGCGTCGATCGACTCGGCATAGGCCACCGTCGCGCCCGAATGGAAGTAGATGTAGTCGGCGATGCGTTCTGCCACGTGCGACAGCGGCAAGAACGACAGGCAAACGTCGGTCGGACGGCAGTCGAATTCCGCGTCGTTGATGTTGGAACAAAAATTCGCGTGGGTCAGCATGACGCCTTTCGGCGTTCCCGTGGTGCCCGAGGTGTAGATGATGCTGGCAAGATCATCGGGCCGTGTCGCACTGATGGAGGTTTCGAATTCCCGTCGCTCTTCGTTGGTCAGCGGGTCTTCGCCTATCAGCGTCTTCAGCCAGATCACGCGTTCGTCGACGGCGGCAACCGGCTCGAAGGTGATCATGCCTCGCAGGTTGGGCAGAGCGCCCCAGATCGCTTGCACTTTTTCAAACTGAGATGGCGTGGAGACGATCGCGACACGCGCCTCGGAATGCTCCAGCATGTACTGCAGCTGCTCGCTGGTCTGTGTCGGGTACAGCGGCACGCTGACGATGCCTGCCGTCATCATGGCAAAGTCGGCAACGGCCCACTCCCAACGATTCTCGGAGAGGATGGCGCAACGGTCGCCAGCGCCGATGCCGACCCTTTTGAGGTCCAGCTGCAGCTTGCCGACGCGGCGGTACAACTCCTGAGCGGAAATCGGTTGATACCTGCCGTCCGCTTTCGTCAGGATGATGTCCGGCTTGCCGTAAGAGACGGCGTGCCGGAAGAGCCTTGCTAGCGTTTCGGCCATGCCCTTTACTCGCTCGCTCGCATGAATATCAAGTTTAATCCTGCCCGTACCACTGTAAACTGTTGGGTCAACCATGCGAAACGTCCCCGATCCCGTTGAACGCTGGAAGCAGGCCGCCGAAGCGTTAGGAATAGAGATTCCCGAGCAGCGCATCAAGCTTGTAGCACCCATTTATGACGCCCTCTGGAAGGCATCGCGAGCGCCCTTGCGCCGCGACTTGTCCCTCGTCGAACCCGATTTTCAGTTCCGTCCGGACGGCCGGTAGACTCCGATGGACGCCGCCCTCAAGAGCATCACGGAACTCTCGCGCCTGATCGGAGCCGGAGAAATTTCGCCAGTTGAACTGGCTCGTCAAACCCTCGAGCGCATTGAGCGCCTTGACCCGCAGCTGAACTCCTACATCACGGTCACTGCCGAGTTAGCGATGCGGCAAGCCCAGACCGCTGAGCGCGAGATTCACGCGGGGAACCGCCGCGGACCGTTGCACGGCATTCCCTACGCGCTGAAAGATCTATTCTTCACCCAGGGCATCAAGACCACCGCCGGCTCCAAGGTTCTCGCCGACTTCGTGCCGAGCTACGACTCCACCGTGGTTCAGAAGCTCGCCGAAGCCGGCGCCGTGCTGTTAGGGAAGGTCGGGCTGCATGAGAACGCCTACGGCATCACCAGCAACAATCCGCACTTTGGCGCAGTGCACAATCCTTGGCACACTAATCACATTCCCGGCGGCTCCAGCGGCGGCTCGGCTGCGGCGCTGGCGGCAGGGCTGTGTAGCTTCTCGCTCGGCACCGATACGGGCGGATCGATCCGTATCCCCGCATCGTTCTGCGGCGTTTCCGGCCTCAAGCCGACATTCGGCAGGATTAGCCGTCATGGCGTGTTCCCGCTTTCGCACACACTGGACCACGTGGGCCCCTTCGCCTTGACCGCCGAAGACTTGTGGCTTTGCCTTGCTGCGATGACCGGACGAGACGCCGCCGACGAGAGCACCGTGGAACGGCCGCTTCCGCCGCCGGACTTCGTCTCAGAACCGAGTCTGCATGGGAGAAGAATCGGCGTGCCGGCGAACTTCTATTTCGAAAACCTGGCTCCGGAAGTCGAGGCGGCGACGCGCGCCGCTCTAGCCGAGATGGAAATGCTCGGCGCCGAATTGATCGAGGTCGCCGTTCCCGATATCGAAGAGTTCAATGCGATCGCCCGGCTGGTACAAATCGCCGAAGCGTCGTCGATCCACGTAAACAGTTTGGATTCCCGTCGCGAGGATTACGGCGACGACCAACAGACCCTGCTCGACCAAGGCCGGTTCGTCACGGCCGTCGACTATCTCAACGCGCAACGCCGACGCCGCCAGTTGAATCGCGAGTTTTACCAACTATTCGATCAACTCGACGCCATCGCCGCTCCGGCGGTAGCGGTATTGCCGGCCAAGATCGGCCAGACCTCGCTGACGGTAAACGGAGTCGAAGAGGACGTGCGCATGATGACCACGCGCAACGCACGCGCGCTTAACATGACTGGCCTACCGCTGCTTTCGCTGCCTTGCGGATTCAGCGAAAGCGGTTTGCCGATCGGCATCCAGCTTGTTGGCGCACTATTCGACGAGAAGACCCTGTTGGAAATCGGCCACGCCTACCAACTGGCGACCGATTGGCACTGGCGCCGGCCGGCAATAGCTATACGTTGACGCCGAAGAAGCCTTTGAGGCCGTAAGCGGCCGCGATCGAAATCACCAGGAACCAGATCAGCCAGTGCAAATGCCACGATCCGGTTTGGATTTCGGCAGCGGGATAGGAGATCGATACCCAGGAAATGTCCGGCGCGTTTAGCCGGTCTTCGCCTGCGTAAAGGAAGGTCTCCCAAAACGACGCCGTTCTCATATGGGAAGCATAGCCAACGACGTTCCCCGCCAGGACGTCTTTGGTCCACTTGCGGCCGTCCCAGTCGAACTGCAGCACGCCTTCGCCGTCGCCGACGCCGCGGATGCGCCAACTGAACTGCCCCTCGCTAAACGCTCTGACCGCTGGCGTGTCGACGGCGACGATATCCGGGGCGTCCAGGCGCGGGGCCGCTGCGGTCGCCGCCAGTCGCCCGGCCGCTTGCACCGTGACAATGGCCGTTTGGCCCGCTCTCAGCGGCTGGATGCCGTAGACGGCGTCCATGTGCACCAGCAGCAAGACCATAGGCACGGTAAGGATCAGCGCCGGTTTGAACATCAAACCCAAATAGCGCATGTTGCTCGCCAGCAGACGCCCCTGGGTTTGGAAAATCAGCGAAGGATCGTCGCCATAGAGCCGCAGTTCGAGCAGATAGGCCTGCATCTTCTTCTTGGCTCGCTCGATGCCCTTTTGGTTGGAGGTGACCTTGAAGACCCACAGCATCAACAGGCCGACGGCAACCGAAAGGGGAACGAGGCTGACCAGCGGATGAGCGTCCCCAAACAAGGAGACGTAACCCGAAACCGCAGCCCGCAGAAATGAATTGACGATATCCAACTCGAGGTCCTACTCGATGTAGCCCAGACCCTGGAGTTTCTTGAGGATCTCTTCGTCGGATTCGCCCTCTTCGATCTTCGCGAGTTCCTTCTCAAGCACGTGAACGATAAATTCTTGCGGAGAGGAGTAGCCCGCCAGATCGGCGCACTTCTTGACGCGATCGAATAATTCCTTTTCGAGTTTGACGGAGTTGGAAGAGCCGAGCATAGTGATGATCCCGGCGCTCAACGGCGCCGCTCAGTTGACATTGTAAGTCGCCGGCCCGCTTGCCGCTATTCATCCGGCGGCCGCCAGCGAGCCAAGGCCCAGCAGATCCCGCAAGGCAGCGGCGATTCTTGCCGCTGCGCAGCCATCGCCATAGGGGTTGTGAATGCGCGATCTCCAGCGCAATTCGTCCGCGTCATCGAGTAGTCTTTCCGCGGTTGATACGATCTTCGCGGTCTCACAGCCGACCAGGATCGAGGTGCCCGCCTCGATCGCCTCAGGACGCTCGGTAGTCTCTCTGAGTACGAGAGCGGGCGTTCCCAGTGACGGAGCTTCTTCTTGTACTCCGCCGGAATCGGTGAGGATCAGCTCCGAGCCCGCCAGCAGATCGACGAATTCGGGATAATCCAGCGGCGGTAACAGGCTCACGTCGGGTGCGGAGCTGAGCCGGCTCAATACGGCCCACCGGACATCCGGGTTCGGATGGAGCGGCCAGGCGATCTGCACGTCGCCGCGCCGCGTTAGTCTCTGCACCGCGTCGCAGACGCCCTGTAGGCCGTGCCCAAGATTTTCGCGTCGATGAGCGGTGACGGCGATGAGCCGCTTTCTGCGGTCCCGCCACGGCCAAACCCGTCGCGACGGCGACTGACGCCGCGTCGCGCGCAAGCTCAGCAGTGCATCGATCCCTGGGTTTCCGGTGACGCGAATGGTTTCGGAGGCGACGCCTTCCCTCAGCAAGTTCTTGGCGGCCCATTCGGTGGCGGCCAGGTGCAGTCTCGCAAGGCGCGTGGCGAGACGCCGATTCATCTCTTCCGGGAACGGCGAATCCGGCTTCTCCGTGCGCAAGCCTGCTTCGACGTGGGCGACGGGAATCCGCGAGTAGAAGGCGGCCAGGGCCCCGCAAAACGTCGATGTCGTATCGCCCTGCACGACGACTACATCCGGTTGGCGGCGGACGATGACGCCTTCCAGCCCAGCTAGGATCCTCGAAGCGGATGAAGCCAGGCCTTGCCCAGGACGCATCGATGCTAGGTCGTCGTCCGGCCCTATGCCGAAGGGCCGCAACGCAGCAGCCAAGAGGTCGCGGTGTTGGCCTGTGACGCAGACTCGCACCTGGAAGCCAGAGGACGGCTTCTGCAACTCCACGATGACTGGACCCAGTTTGATGGCCTCGGGACGGGTCCCGAGTACAATGAGCGCTCGCCGCATGACGCTTTTGCCAAACCTGCCTTAGAGGAATGAAAACGACTTACGAGGAGCGGCGCCCCGCGAGATCGCCAAGCCCAACGGCCCGCGTAGAAGCCAAACGGCTCAACAGGATCAAGTCCCGCGCCGGGATTGTAGCCCGCCGCGCCGATCAGGATCAAGCTCCCCAGGCACAGTATTGAAGATCGTCGAATGAGAGAGTCTGATAAACTCCAAGATGTTGTGCGCCCGTAGCTCAGCTGGATAGAGCGCTTGCCTCCGGAGCAAGAGGTCGTGAGTTCGAATCTCGCCGGGCGTACCAACCAAGTGGTGTTCCTCTACACTGCTTCGTTCTCGCTTATCGAACCGAGGTAATGCTCGGGAACGTCCTAGGCCTCCGAGACGGTGGTTGCGTCCGACCGAGTTGAGGAGGTGTGCCGCGATTCATTCGTCACGTAGCGGAACTATCTTCCGGCGGCCAGTTGCCGCTTCAGCTAGATCTGTTCAAAACGGGATCTGCTGGTCGGACAGCCCGCGCCCTTCAGCAACAACCCTCCCAAACCAAAACGAGTCGTTCCCCTTCCGGCGCAGTGCGCCGAGATGATTGCCGTAAATGCACCACGCAGCGCTGGTGGCGTGACTGCTTGGGTCACACTTAAAAACGACTCACTAGAAAACGAGTTACCTGTCGGGGAAGCTGTATTCGTAACGGATCTTATCGGGACGCTTATCTTCGCAGAGTTCGGTCAGTGATGGACCTGATGTTACGTCTGTTTCCTCGGCGGTGCTGCTCTATCTGAATCCATCACGCGAACGAAACAGCCCAAAAAGTGGGGTTGGCGAAAGCCAATGCGTAACTCCGTGGAGAGCGGCTTTGGTGATTTGGCGCAAACCAAGAAAAAGGGAAAGGACAGGTTTGTACGGTTTGTAACCGTTCGTCACGTAAGCTACGCCGCTCGCTTGATATACAGTCAACACGAATTTGTCACGGAATTTCTTGGGGGACGCAATCAACCATTGCCGCTGTTGCGCAGGCAATGGATAGCATCCAGGCGCTCGGCCATGGAACGCCTGCCAGATGGACAGACTTCGCCCGCGGGGAGCTCGGGAAGAGAAACGGTTAAATGGGCCGGCCGGGGTGGCTGGCTGCTGACGACGATTCGGCGAAAGAAGTGATGGGGGTACAGATGAATAATTTGCGATTGCTGACCGTAAGGTGCGGCGTGTTGCTCGCCGTCCTACTGCTGTCGACCGGAGCCGCCTGGTCTCAGGTTGTTACAGCGAATCTCGCCGGCACGGTGCAGGATGCGTCCGGGGCCGTGATCCCCGGCGCGCCGGTCGTCTTGTCGAACGATGCCTCGGGTCTCACCTATGAAGCGGAGACGAATGCTGCGGGCGAATTCGACTATCGTGTGCTTCCTACCGGAACCTACACGCTTACAATCGAGGCGGCCGGATTCAAGGCCTATCGAGCCACCGGCATTCGCCTCACCGCCGGCGCGAATGTTCGCCAAACCCACTCGTTGGAGGTCGGCGCGATCACCGAGACGGTTGAAGTTGAAGGAGCTCCTCCACTGGTTGCTACGGAAGCGTCGGAACAGGTAGAGAGTATCGACAACCAGAAAGTCACCGAACTGCCGCTCGGTCGCCGCAACGTCACCAACCTGCTTGGCCTTTCGAGCGGCGTGGAGGTTGGCAACGGCAGCGTGCGCATCAACGGCATGGGCAAGAGCACCACTTCCGTTACCGTCAACGGCACCGACGCCAATTCCAACCCGTCTGAGGGCCGCGCGATGGAGCAATACGGCGGCGCCAACTACATGGACGTGATGAGCATTGAAGGCGTCGAAGAAGTCCAGATCCAACGCGGCGTCATGAAAGCCGAGAACGCCGGCGCCCTTTCCGGCGGCGTCAATCTCATTAGCAAGAGAGGATCGAACGAATGGCACGGCAGCGCATTCGAGAACTATCGCTCCCACATTTTCAACGCTCGCAATCCATTCCAGACGAACTATGACTCCGATGGGAACATTCTGGCAAAGAACCGTGAGGTCTTTAACCAGTTCGGCGGTTCTCTCGGAGGACCGATCATCAGGAACAAGCTATTTGTCTTTGGCCTCTACGAGGGCTATCGCGAGTACGCCAATCAACGCGTCAACGGGGATGTGCCGACCAACTCACTGCGGGAGACGATACTCGATGCACGTCCGGAACCGGAAACCGTGACGTCATTGATCAACATCCCCGAGCCGAACGTCCTAAACCCCAATGACCCTTATCGGGCGCGCTTCGAAGGGGCGAGTAATAGGGTGCGAACGGAGAACCATATGGTTATTCGAACCGATTGGGCTCCGACTGCCTCCGGTAACCTCTCCTTCACCTACTCTCGCAATCGCCCGTTCGGGCTGGACCCCAGGTT
>CAZYOX010000058.1:0-15379 GCA_964649285.1 uncultured Bryobacterales bacterium
GCGGAGCGGCACGATCTCGCTCCGCGCTTGATGACCGAAGTCCGACTCGCTCAATACCCTTCCCGCCACGAAGGCCCCGAAAGCGAACGAGAGCCCGAACAGATAGGTGCCGTAGCCGACGCCCACGCCTAGTGCGACCACCGAGACGAGGAACAATTCACGGGAGTCCCAGCTGGCGATTCTCTTTAAGATCCCTGGGATGATTCGGGTCCCGCCGAGAATCATGACCCCGAGGAAGGCCGCCCCCTGCAGGGCTGCCAAGCCTAAGTCGCCCATGAGATTTTCGGGATCGTTGAGCTTTGGCAATCCGATGAGCAAGGGCGCAACGGCAAGATCCTGCACGACCAGCAGCGCAATCATCACGCGGCTCGCCAGCGTGCCGGTCACCCCATTGGCGACCAGCGTCTTCAACACAACCATGGTGCTCGAGAGCGAAATCATCGCGCCGAACCAGATAGCGTGTTGCGTCTCCCACCCCAGGAAGGTTCGGGCCAGGCCGTAGCCGAAGGCCATGGTCAAGGCAATCTGTATGGGACCGCCGATGAGTGAAATCTTGCGGACGACGCGGAGATCTTTCAGCGAGAGTTCCAGTCCGAGCGCGAACAACAACAAGGCGACGCCTATCTCGGCAAGCAGCTCAATGTTGTGGATTTCGCCAATGGTTGGGCCCGCGGTGTTCGGGCCGATAAGAACGCCGGCCAGAATGTAGCCGACGAGCAGGGGCTGTTTTAGGAGATGGGCGACAAGGCCTCCAACGAGGCCGGCTAAGACGACCAGGATGATGTCAGCCGCAATTCCCACCGACTCCTAGCTTAGCGGGGCCTCGTCTGAATCAGGGAAGGGAGCAAGCAGGGCCTCGTCTTCCAGCGCATGCGCGGCAGCGGCCTGTTCGGCCTCTCGCTTGGACATGCCGCTGCCCCTAGTGCGGCAGATATCGCCCACGATCAAGCTGACCTCGAAAATCCGGCCGTGAGGCGGTCCTTGTTGGCTGACGATGCTGTACTCGGGCGGGGGAAGCTTGCGGGCTTGGAGGAGCTCCTGGAGCGTCGACTTGGGATTGAGCCGAGCGAGCATCTGGTCGGCCTCGGAAACGTGAAACGGCGAGGCAATCAAACGCCGCACGAGTGCGTACGCCTCCGCAGGACCGCCGTCGAGATAGACCGCCGCGAGGATGGCTTCCAGCGCGTCCGCCAGCAGCGCCTTCTTCTCCCGGCCGCCGCTATTCTCTTCGGCCAAACCGAGGTTGAGATTCCGTCCTAGGTTCAGCGCGCGGGCCCGCCGGTGCAAGTGGTCGGCGCTGACAAGCCGGGCGCGAATTTTGGTGAGCCGACCCTCGGGGTAGCTTGGGTAGCTCTCCATCAAGATTTCGCTGACCGCCAACCCCAAGACGGCGTCGCCCAGGAATTCAAGGCGTTCGTTGTCTTGCTCGTGGTTGCGGTCACGGGCGTGGGAGCGATGCGTGAGAGCGCGTTCGAGCAGCCGGCTGTCCTGGAATGAATAGCCGAGGTCGGACTCCAGGGCGGCACGGTTTTGCATCGTTCGGAACTACAAACAAAGCGCCGCCCGCGGTGAGACGGGCGGCGCGGAGAAATCTCCCTGTTGGGCTTACTTCATCGCCTCGATCTGCGCCTTGAGGTTCTTGGCTGCATCGCCGCCCCCACCGAGAGGAACGCCGCCGAGGGTAATCGATTGATTGACCGCGCTAAGCGCTTCAGCTTTCTTGCCGGCGTTCTTGTAGGCGTCCGCAAGATGATAGTGGGTCATCGCATTCGGTTCCGGCTGCAACTCGATCGCCTTGGTCAAGAAGGTCGCGGCCTCGTCGTAGTTAGTGCGTTTGACCGCGATAACCCCGAGCGACTCGTTAGCCTGGGCCATCAAATCCTTCTTGGTTAAGAGCCATTCTTCATCGGACATGTCCGGATTCATCTTGTTCATGTTGGGGATCAACGTGAGGGCGCGGGTGGCGAAGTCTTCGGCCTTGGTCAGTTTTTCTTCTTTATCCAAGTCAAACTCGCGCGTACGGGTCGGAATAGCGTAGGCCAATTGCAGGAGTACGCCAGGGTTGGAGGGATTGATCTCCAGCGTCCGTTCACCGTAGACCATCATGTTTTCAAAATCGTCCAATTGCTGGTAGGAGACCATCAGCATGTAGTTGGCGTACTCTTTGAACTCTGTGTTCTTGAAGTCAGTCAACAGTTTCTTTGCCGCGGCGGCTCGGGCGTTCGGGTCAGCGGCAGATTCAACGGCCAAGACGGCGTCAAGCTCTTTTTGAGACTTCGGCTGCGGGCCCTGAGCGGGCGCCAAGCCGACACAGGCCAGGACTACTGCAACGAGAGTTAGAAGTCGTTTCATCGGGTTTCTCCAAATAGTGGGCGTTCACCGCCAGGGCGCACCGCCATTAGTTTAACGGAAGAGGGGCGGGCGTACGTAAGGATTCGTCCCGAGGCGCGGCGTCCGGATCGCCTTCCGAGGCCTCCTCTTCTGCCTGCTCGGATTGCTGCCGAGGGCTTTGGAATTGCTGATTGAGTCCCTCGGTGATCAATTCCTGCGTGCGCGGCGCCGGATCGCCGACTTGCTGCGCCAGATTGTAGTGTTCGATTGCCGCGTCCCGTTCGCCCATGATGTCGGAGATGCGGGCGACGTAGATGTGAGACATCGCGCGAATATGGGGTTCATCGACGGCCAAGTTCGCCGCGACGAGGAAGTGCTCGATGGCTAACTCCGCTTCGCCCTCTTGAGCGGCTACCCGTCCGAGACCGTACTCTGCCTGTGCATTGCGGCCGCCGGCTAGTTCGATGGCAGCGACGAATGCCTGTTGGGCCTCCACGAACATTTCCTCGCGGAACAGAAACTCGGCTTGCTGCAGCTTCTTGTCGAGCAGCGAAAGCTCAATCCGGCGAGGCTCCACGGGTTGGGAAGGCGAGATTTCGGCGGGTTCGGCGAACTTCACGTTCTGCAGCCGGGCGGCCTCCTTCTTAACGTCGATACCCTCGATCATCTCGGTGTAGAAGTTGTTCATGATCTGGGTAGTCTCTTCGTATTTGGCGAGAGCTTCGTAGAAGTACGGCGTCAGGATATAGCCCTCGCGCAAGGCCTGCTCGACGGCAGGCTTGGCCGCTTCCGCGTCGCGGTGGTCGAGGCGAGCCTCCACCGCCTTGACCAGGCTCTTGGTGACGAGCAGTTCGAAGTCTTCCTTGTAGGTGTCGTCTAGGGCAGGGGCGAAGAAGGCGAAGCGCGAGAGCACCTGCTTGCCGGCGACGACTTCGCGGTTGCGGATGGACAAGCGGTCAAGCAAATGCATCAAGAACGCGTGGCGAATCTCCGTCAGGTGAATTGTGTCGGAAGGATGAGCGACGACCTGCATGTTGCCGCCGTAGAGACGGGTATTCAGGGCATTCGGCGCTCCCATCAGATCGATCCACACCTTAAAGCCTTGGAACTCGCGCGATTGGGGACCAATGCGCAGATAGCCCGCCGTACGGATAAGCATTGGCGCCAAGGCGGTTTGATAGCGGAGCAATTCTTCCTCGTAGGCCGGCTGATGCTCGAGCCACAGCGATTCAATGTCGGCCTCTCGGTAGAACTGCTGGAGGATGGGGCCGAGGCTTCTGATGGGGCGAACATCGGGAGGCAGATCAGTGGGCAGATCCGCGTACAGGTCGAACGTTGGCGGTCCCTGGCACAGCAGGGCGTAAGTCACGAACTGCGACAGGTTTTCGGCGGGATCCCTGAGGCGGAACTGCTCGTACGCGGTTTGAAGCAATTTTTTGCTCGGACCGTCGAAGGATTCGAGGCGACGGCGAACGGCTTGGCGTACAGGCGAATCGCCCCGTGCGCCCACGCCGTCGTCGTAGCCGGCGACATTGATAGCCGCCATGACGGTGAACATGCGAACGTCGGTATCGAGTTGGTTCTCCTCGGCCGGTTCTTGAGCCGGCAAGGGAGGAAGAGCGAAGGCAAGAAGTACCAAGATGGGCAGGAAGCGGCGCATCTGAGCGTTAGTGTACTGGACGCGGGGAGGAGACGACGGCGGCTTGACCCGGCGGATTCGCGCCGCCGACCGGCATACCTATACTGAGACTTGCATCCCGCTTCAAAATCCGCCCCGAAGCCGCCGACGGTTGCGAGACTTCGGGATCTCTGGCCGGACATCCAGGAACTCATTAACGCGCGCCGAGGCGTGTTGGCCGGCGGGCTCGTGCTGATCTTGATCGGCCGTGCCGCCGGGCTAGTGCTGCCCTGGTCGACCAAGATCATGATCGACGACGTACTGGGCGAGAGCCGCGCCGATCTTTTGGGTCCACTGGCTCTCGCGGTTCTGGTCGCAACGATTATTCAGGCGGCTACGGACTTCTCGCTTACCCAGTTGCTCTCGAAATCGGGGCAGGCGCTGATCGCCGACATGCGCCGCAAGGTGCAACGACACGTCGGGCGCTTGCCCGTTACCTACTACGACACGCATCAGACGGGAACTCTGGTGAACCGCATCATGAGCGACGTGGAAGGCATCCGCAACCTCGTCGGGACGGGGTTGGTGCAGCTCATCGGCGGTCTGTTGACGGCGTGCATCGCGCTGGCGGCGTTGATCTATTTGAGTCCGTCGCTGACAGGACTGTCGCTGGTGCTGGTGGGTTTGTTTCTCGTCGTTCTGTTGCGGGCGTTTAGGAAGCTGCGGCCGGCCTTTAAGGAACGGCGCAAGATCAGCGGCGAGGTCACCGGAAGGCTTACCGAATCTCTGGGCGGAGTGCGGGTCGTGAAGGGCTACCACGCCGAAGGAAGGGAAGCGGAAGTGTTTTCCGTGGGGGTGGAGAGGATTCTGCAGAACATTTATCTGACGATTACCGGAACGTCTCTGGTATCGGTGTCCGCCCAGCTTCTGCTCGGCGGCATGAGCGCCCTGGTCATGTGGGTAGGCGGACGGCAGATCATGTCGGGCACGATGACGCTGGGCGATTTCACGGCCTTTGTTGCGTTTTCCGCCATGTTTGTGGCTCCGCTGTTCCAGGTGGTCAATATCTCGACCCAGCTCATGGAAGCGGTTTCCGGGCTTGAGCGAACGAGGGAAGTTCTCGAGGAGAAGACGGAGGACGCTGACCCGGCCCGCAGCGAGAGCATCGGGACGATCGTCGGGACGATCGCCTTCGAGGACGTGCGGTTCTCCTATGAAGAGGACAAAGAGGTTTTGCACGGCGTGAGTTTTGAGTCTCGGCCCGGCACCGTGACGGCATTGGTGGGATCTTCGGGCTCGGGCAAGTCGACGATTATCGGTTTGGTCGCGGGCTTCCATGCGCCGCAGTCCGGCCGCGTCCTGGTAGACGGCAATGATTTGTCGAAGATCAAGCTGTCGTCGTTCCGGCCGCAGCTTGGCGTCGTGCTGCAAGAGACGTTTCTGTTCGATGGAACGATACGGGAGAACGTGGCCTTCGCGCGCCCCGAGGCGGGCGAGGACAAGGTGCTGGAGGCCTGCCGCATCGCCCGAGTGGACGAGTTCGCCGAGAAGTTTCCGGAGGGCTACGAGACGGTTGTGGGCGAACGCGGAGTGAAGCTGTCGGGCGGCCAGCGGCAGCGTGTGGCGATCGCTCGCGCGGTGTTGGCTGACCCGCGGATATTGATACTGGATGAGGCGACATCGAGCTTGGACTCCGAGTCCGAGGCGCTGATCCAGGAAGGGTTGTCCTACCTAATGAAGGGCCGGACGACCTTCGTCATCGCCCATCGTCTCTCAACGATACGGCGCGCCGATCAGATTCTAGTGATTGAAGAAGGGCTCATCGTCGAGCGCGGCACGCATCAAGAACTCTACGCCGCCCAGGGCCGGTATCGGGAACTCTACGACCGGCAGCATGGACTGGAAACGAATTTGTTCTTGGCTCCGGGCGAAGGCGACAAGATCGAAAACCTATTCGCCGAATCAGATGAAGAAGCGACGCTGGGCAAGAGCTAACGAAAATTCCGTGGCCTCCCTTACGTTTGGGGTCGAGTAAAGGGATTTTAAGAACGTTAAAATCGGGTGAGGAGGAGAGAAATGGCCCACGACCCCAAGGGCGTGAAATTTGTCCTGACCGCTCCGGATACGGAGTCGACCGAGCAGGCGTTTAGCCCGTGGAAGCAGATGATCTATGCTTCCGCTCCGGCGCGCTACCTGCCGCGATTCCTTTACAAGAAAAATCTCGCCAAGGAATGGAACTCGGACGGCAGCGCCAAGGTGATGCCCTACGGAGTGCGCGTCACCGAGGAAATTCTTCGGCGGGAATACGGAGAGGACAACGTTGTCGCCTGCTATCCGGACGATTTGGACCGCTTCGTTGGCCCCAACACCATTGCGGTGGGCGTGGGCGCGCACAATCCCATCGGCACGGCGTTCTCGACAGGCGTCTATTCGAACATCTTCGGATCGACGGCTCGTCCGGTGAACGCCGCCGAAAGCGAGCGGGTGTATTTGCACCCGGCGATTCGGCGATACCGGCCGAAGGTCATCGTCGGCGGGGCAGGGTCTTGGCAGATTGAGAAGACCAACAGTCAAGAGCGACTGGGGGTCGATTGCATCATCATCGGCCGGGCCGAGGGCGTAACGCTTGACCTTTTCAAGAAGGCCGAGGCCAAGGAAGAGTTGCCCAAGGTCGTGCATGCGGCCGAGCCGGGCTTTGATCAACTCGTGACGCCCCAAAAGCGATCTACCTACGGCATCGTTGAGATGAACCGCGGCTGCGGGCGGCAGTGTTCCTTCTGTTCGCCGACTTTGGAGACGCGCATTTCGATTCCGCTGGATGAGGCATTGGAAGCGGTGCGGGCCAATACGCGGCAAGGCGGCAGGATCATCTTTCCCGTCACGGAAGATGTGTTTATCTACGGCGCTTCGGCTCCGTTCTACGTTCCGAACCCGCACGCGATCATGAACTTTTACGAGTCCATCGCGCGTGAGCCTGGCGTGGACTTCTTGCCTTTGTCGCATGCGACGATCGCCCCGGCGGTGGTCAATCCGCAGCTGATCAAGGAGATGTCGCGCGTCTTACTGAACAAGTCGGCATTACAGAACCGGCATTCGTCGCACCCGGACAAGAGGTTCTTGGCGCCGCTGGTGGGCATTGAGACGGGCTCGTCGCGATTAGGCGCCTTGACCATGTCGGGCAAGTCACTGCCGTTCGACATACAGGATTGGCAGGAACTCGTCGTGGAAGGCACCAACATCCTCAACGACAACAATTGGTTCCCGGTGTACACGTTCATCGTCGGCTTGCCGAACGAGACGGAGGACGATATCCGTCAATCGCTGGATCTGCTGCACCGGATGAAGCACAATCACGTGCTCTATGTGCCGTCGATCTTCACTCCGCTCGACGACACGCGAGCACAAAGCGGCAAGGCGCTCAAGGCGAAGGAACTCACCCAGTTGCAGTGGGAGTTCATCATGACGGCTTGGAAGCAGAGCCGCGATTTCGGCGAGATGCGCGATCGCTCAAGGGCGTACTTCCGCATCGGCACGAAGTTGTTCTACCAGTTGCGAGGCAAGTATATTCACGGCGAAGCCTTCAAGTGGCCGGCGATGCGTTTTGCCGGAGTTTCCGAAGAGAAGCTCTCGCAATACTTGCACCTGAACTGGGATAAGGAGCCGAATCCGGAGACGAAGCCTCCGCGGCTGATTGCTAAGCACCGGGGCCAGACGCTGGAGGAGTTGCGGACGGTGAACGACCACCAGCCGTTTAACATCTACGGCACGAGCCGCGACAAGAGAGCGGACGCGGTTGCGGATAAGGCGGCCAGCCCGTTCAAGATCCTATCGAGCTACGACGACGGCGGCGTAAGGCCGCAATCGGACGTCGCGATAGCCGGCGATTGAGGTCCCGGAGCCCGACATGTCGCGGGCGGGTTCAGGAGAAGGACAGCGGATGGCTAACGCCGCGAGAATGAGGAGGGAATCCCTCTTCCGCGCGGCGCTAGCCTGTCACACTGCGGCGTCCAGGCTAGAGGACGCTTTCGTTCCAGTTCTCGATGATCGAACGCACTTTCTCGAGGAACATCGCCGCAAGCGCGCCGTCGACCAGGCGGTGGTCGATGGTCAGCGTGGCGTAGCAGATCGAGCGGATGGCGATGGCGTCGCCGATGACGACAGGCGCCTTGTGCAGGGCGCCCAAGCCCATGAGACAAGAATTGGGTTGGTTGATCGCCGGCGTGGCCAAAATCGACCCGTAGCCGCCATAGTTCGAAATCGAGAAGGTCGACTGCGACAACTCGTCGGGCTTGAGCTGTTTCTTGCGGGCCCGTTCGGCCAGATCGTTGAGGGCTTTTTGCAACCCGACGATCGATAGATTGTCGGCATGCTTGATGACCGGCACCATCAGGCCCCAGTCGAGCGCTACAGCGATGCCGATGTTGACGTCGCGGTGCATCACCACGTCAGACCCATCGAGCGACGCATTAACTGTCGGGAACTCCTTGAGGGCGATGGCCGCGGCCTTGATGAAGAACGGCATGAAAGTGAGCTTCGTGCCGTTCTGCTCCAGGAACTTGTCTTTCGCCGCCGCGCGCGCCTTGACGATGGGCGTGCAGTCGATCTGATGGATCATCGAGACATGCGGCGCCGTATGGTGCATGGAACGCACCATGTGTTCGGCGATGGCCTTGCGCATGGTCGAGAGAGGCTCGACGTAGTAGTCGCCGAAGCGCGAGTCGGGCGCCGCGGGGAATGGTTCGTATCCGCCGCTGGGCGTAGCGGGACGGCTAGCCGGGGCCGGGGCGGCGGGAGCGGCCGCTGGCACCGCTGCGGGGGCGGGCTTGGGTGCGCCGCCGCCTAGCGTATACGCTTCCAAATCTTGCTTCGAAATGCGGCCGCCCTGACCGGTTCCAGTAACTTTGCTGAGATCAACGCCCATCTCGCGGGCCATCCGCCGAACGAGGGGCGAAGAGCGAACGGAGCTGCTCGCGGCGGCGGGAGCAGCTGCTGGAGCTGCTGCCGGAACCGCGGCAGGCGCCGAAGGCTGAGGCTGCTCAGCGGGAGCCTTTTCTTCTGGCTTGGCCTCGGGCTTAGCTTCGGCAGCTTCTGAAGATGAGCCGTCCGCCGCCTCCATCTTGGCGACGACCGAGTTGATGGCTACTACGGTTCCTTCCGCCGCAACGATTTCTTTGAGAATGCCGGCTTGTTCGGCGGGCACCTCGGAGTCGACCTTATCGGTGGAGATCTCAAACAGGGCTTCGTCCTTCTCGACTTTATCGCCGACCTGCTTGAGCCACTTGGTGATCGTGCCCTCCACGATGCTTTCGCCCATCTGGGGCATTACGACGTCGATCATGACTAACTCCCTTCCTTCCTACTTTGCTGAACCGCTACGGATCATGGCGCGGCGGAAAACGGTCCCGAAGCGCTCTAGAATTTTGGTTTGAAGCTGCGCGACGTCCGGAGACTTGCCGAGCAGTTTCTCTAGAGACGTCACGGGCCGCGTTAGGCCACACGGCACGATGTAGCGGAAGTAATCCAAATCCGTGGCGACGTTAAGCGCGAAGCCGTGGGAGGTAACCCAGCGGCTCAGGTGTACGCCCATCGCGGCAACCTTGGCGTCGCCGACCCAGACGCCGGTCGCACCGGCATCCCGGCGGCCTTCGATCCCGTAATCCGCCAGCGTGAGGATCAAGACTTCTTCCAGAGCCCGCAGGTAGGCGCCCACGTCTCGCTTCCAACGCTTGAGATCCATCACGGGGTAACACACCAGCTGACCGGGACCGTGATAGGTCACGTCGCCGCCGCGGTCGGTTTCGTGATATTCGATGCCAAGCTGGGCCAAACGGTCCTTGGAAACAAGCAGATTTTCGTTCTTGCCGTTGCGGCCGAAAGTGACGACGTGCGGATGCTCGACGAAGAATAAACGGTCCTGCGCTTCCCCCTGCTTTAGGCTCTCGACTTGCCGGAGTTGAAGATCCCAGGCGGAACGGTAGTCCAATCGACCCAGATCCTGCCACACGCAGACACGCACGGAACTCTCCGGAGAGAGAGCTAGCTGCGATTCTTCTTCGACTGCGGCAATGGCCGTCATCAGAAATTACCCGTTGATCTGCATCCCCGAGACTGCGTTGAAGGCGTCTTGTAATGCCTCAGGCAGCGTCGGATGCGCATGGATGGTGTTGACCATCGTTTCTACCGTGGCTTCAGACTTCATGGCGACGACCGCCTCGGCGATCATCTCGGTGACCAGCGGCCCGATCATGTGCACGCCGAGGATCTCGCCGTAGGTTTCGTCGGTCACGACCTTGATGAATCCGCCGTGAGCGCCGAGGATCGACGCCTTGCTGTTACCTGCGAAGGGGAACCTGCCGGTCTTGACCTTGTAGCCTTGCTCTTTGGCTTGCTTCTCGGTGAGGCCAACGCTGGCGACTTGAGGCTCGCAGTAGGTCGCGTTGGGGTTGAGCCGGTAGTTGATCGGTTCGACCGGCTTGCCGGCGATATGCCCTGCGGCCACGATGCCTTCCATCGAGGCGGTGTGCGCGAGCTGGGGCGTGCCGGCGACGATGTCGCCGATAGCATAGACGCCGGGCTCCGAGGTGCGCATGTATTCATCCACTTTGATGAAGCCCCGGTCGGCTACGATTTTGGTGTTCTCTAGACCGATGTCTTCGGTGTTCGGCGCGCGACCGACGGCGACGAGGAGCTTCTCGACGGTCATCTTCTGGAGTTGGCCGTCCTTGCCCTTGTATTCGATGGCGACGGATTTCGGGTTCTTCTTGATCGACTCAACTTTCGTGTCGACGTGGATGTCGATGCCGCGCTTCTCGAAGGCCTTCTTGATTTCTTTGGAGACGTCCTCATCTTCGGGCGGCAACACGCGCGGCAGCATCTCGAAGACCGTACATTTTGTTCCGAAACTATTGAATACAGAAGCGAACTCCATGCCGACCGCGCCGCCGCCGATAACGGCTAGCGACTTTGGAATGGTTCCCATTTCGAGAATCTCGACATTGGTCAGAATCTGCTCAGGGTCCGGCTCTAAGTTGGGCAGCATGCGGGCCCGGGAGCCGGTGGCGAGGATGATTGCCTTGGCTTGGACCACGCTCTTGCCCTTGGGGCCGGAGACCTCGACCTTGCCGCCGCCAAGGAGGCGTCCGTATCCGGTGATGGACTCGACCTTGTTCTTCTTGAACAACATGCCGATGCCGCCGGAATGCTTGTCGACGATCTTCTGCTTTTCGCCGCGCATCTTGACCATGTCGACGGTCAATTTGCCATGGTCGATGCCAAAGTCGGCGCTGTGTTTGAAATTTTCGTAGAGATCGGCGTAGTGAAGGTACGCTTTGGTCGGGATGCAGCCAACCAGCAGGCAAGTGCCGCCGAGCTTGGGGTCCTTTTCAATGCAGGCGACTTTCAGGCCGTGTTGAGCTGCGCGAATTGCGGCGACGTAACCGCCGGGGCCGCTCCCGAGGATCAAAACATCGTAGTCCATAAGGCGAAGGTTCCAGTGTACAACGCGGCGCGGGCGCTGGGTCCCTTACGGCGTCTGCTGTTCGGGCTCGGAATCCGCGTATCCGCGGAGCCTTTCGACCGGGCTGGGTTGATCCTCTTTGGGTCTGTCGCGCTCGGATGGCTTCATCGGCCTTTCCGGCTGGCCGGCATGGGCTTCGACTTGTTTGCCTTGCCGGCGACGGTTCTTGGTGAGCTGCTTGGCCTCGCGACGGCGTTCGCGGTCCCGGCGTTTGATGTCGCGTGCGACTTCTTTCTGGCGCCGTTTGGCTTCGCTCTGTGCGCGGTCAGCTCGCCTGCGCGCGTCCGCCTGATGGTCAGTACCCAGCTGCCGGGCCTCTCTGGGAGATATTTCGCGTTTGGTGGGCGATGCGATCAATCCGACACAAGCAAGAACCAATCCAATCGCTGATATGCGGATCAATGTCACGATTCGCAACCCAATGCTTATCATCGCGCCGTCAGGCGTTTTTGCGCCAGGCGCCTACAGCGTGGACAGGGATCGGCCGATGGGTCGTGCGTGGATATTAAGGATCTTCATCGAGCGATTAAGGAGCTTCGAGCTGAATTGGCCCGCGTCAACCTGGCGATCCGACGAATCGAATCGATAGCGGAGGGAATGACTCGGGAGGAGCAGGCGGATGGAGATTCTTCCCGACCCAAGCCCCGAACGATTAGGCCCGGCCGTGACGGGCGCCAATAAGCTACTAGGAGCGCGATCCTCGTTTGGCGGGTGCGACCTGTTCGGTCATCAGATCGATGACAGCATCGCCAGGATAGGCTCGATTCTTTTCCTGTGAGAAGTTTTCGGCGCGAATGACAGCTAGATCGCCGTCGCGGTTCGCATAGATCCAATCCTCGTCAGAGAACTGGGCCAACAGTTCCCGGAGAGAACCTACGGGCATGGCCTTCCAGAGAAAATCGGTTCCGACCAACATGAGGCGTTATGCCTGCTTGGAAGAAATTAACCTCGACGGAAACCCGGTTCGACTACCTGTCCGCGGTATCGTTAATGCCCGCAAGAGCGGCTCGAATGTCTTCGGGCATGCGGTGTTCCTCAGAGCGAATCGATTCCAGTCCGGGAAGACCAAGGTCTGCGGGGTCCATCATCTCGATGGGCGCGCCGCCGGTCTCGCCGGACGCTCTCCGCTCTTCCTTCTTTTCTTCCTTCGCCTTGCGCTTTTCGCGCTTCAGCATTTCCCGTTGACGTTTCTGGAAACTGGTGCTCGGTCTACCCAATCAGCCCTCCTGCGGTGGCCCTTCGCGGCGACCGCCGCTGAATTCACTATAACAAAGAGTCGCAAACTGGCCGGAGAGCGGCCCTTCGGACGCAGCGGCGTGCGTGCTAAGGTGAGGTTTGGGTTCCGGGCGCCGTGCAGTGGTACGCCGCCAAATCGGTCAGGTCCGGAAGGAAGCAGCCGCAACGGTCTCTGCCGCGTGCCGCGGTCCACCCGGAGCCCTCTACAAACCCTCCAGCCGGTGCGTGATACTATGCGACTTGTCGAGCGCCGTCCTCGGGGCTTGAGGCTTACTTCTCTTCGCTAGGCTGCTCTTCGATGTATCAGGTAATCGCCCGCAAGTACCGCCCCCAGCGGTTCTCGGACGTCGTCAGCCAAGACCACGTCAAGCAGACCATCGCCAACGCGATTGAACAGAATCGAATTGGACACGGCTACATTTTTTCTGGCCCCCGCGGGACTGGAAAGACCACCATGGCCCGCATTTTGGCCATGTGCCTGAACTGCACCGATGGTCCTAGCAGCAACCCGGATCCGGACGATCCCGTCTGCAAGGAGATCGCCGCAGGCTCGACGATCGACGTTGTGGAGATCGACGCCGCCTCGAACCGCCGCATAGACGACATACGCGAACTGCGCGAGAGCGTGCGCTATCGCCCGGCCCGCGACCGCTTCAAGATTTTCATCATCGACGAGGCGCACCAGATCACCACGGACGCCTTCAACGCCTTGCTCAAGACGCTGGAAGAGCCGCCGGAATGGGTGGTTTTCATTCTCTGCACGACCGAGCCCCAGGCGATCCCCGCTACGATCCACTCGCGTTGCCAGAGCTTTCAGTTTCGAACGGTGGATTTGGAGCAGGTCGTCGACCGCCTGCGCTGGATCTGCAGCCAAGAAGGCGTCGAGGCCGACGATGATGCGCTGGTGGCCATCGCGCTAGCAGGCGACGGCTCGATTCGCGATTCGGAATCGACATTGGACCAGGCGATCGCTTCGTGCGGCGCCAAACTCGAAGCGGACGCAGTTCGCAACTTGCTCGGAGCGATCCCGTCCGAGGTCTCGGAGCGCATTTTGCGGGCTCTGGCAGAGAGCGATGCCCCGGCGATGCTTGACGTCGTCGATCGCAGCTTCCGCGAAGGGCGGCACTCGCAGCAGTTCGTCGGCGAGCTGTGCCGCCAATTCCGCAACCTGATGGTAATGAAAATCGCCGGGCCAGAAACGAAACTCGTCGCGGCGGGATCGGGAGAGAGAGCACGCGCGGAGAAAGTGCTGGCGGATTTCTCCCAAGAAGACCTGAGCCGCTACACGCAGATCCTGCTCGATCTTTACCGCGAGCTGCAGCATGCGACCCAACCGCGTTTTCGGATGGAACTGGGATTGTTGAAGCTGGTGTATGCTGGCCGCTTGCGGCCCTTGGAAGAGGTTATTGCGGAGCTCGGCGGCGCCGCGACGCCATCTTCAGGGAGTCGTCCGCAGCCTCAAAACAATTCGAACGCCGCGCCCGCCCGGCCGTCATCAGCGGCTGTGCGTCCGTCCTCGACGACGGTGCCGAAAGCGGCCCCGGCGCCTGCGGCGAAGCAGGCCAAACCGGAACAGGCAGCAACGCAAGGGACCAACCCAACAGCGCGAGACGGTCCCGTCAAGGCTCGTCTACTCGACGCTCTCAGGGAGGCCGGCGACGATTTCGCGGCCGACGCCGTGCAGCATGGCGCGGTGGAAGAATCGGACGCCGGCGCCGTGGTGCGTCCCTCGCCCATCGATCGCACCACTATTGAACTATGTTGGTCGTCGATCGAAGCGGCTGCGAAGAAGGCGGGCGTGACGCCGATTCGGTTGGGTGAAAATTCCGCCGAGAGCAGCTCTGCGGTTGCTTCACCCGCGACCAACGAGCCCGCTGCCGCGAACGAGAGCGCTGAAGTCGAGAGCGAAGCGGCGAAGCGCGCTCTGGCCGATCCGGACGTGCAGGCGTTCCAAGAGCGTTTTCCCGGCCAGATAAGAGAGATTCGTAACTTGAGAGAATATTCATCATGAAACTTCCTGGCGGCGGCAACATGCAGAAGATCATGGCTCAGGCTCAGCAGGCCCAAGAGCGACTGAAACAGGAGATCGCCAAGATCCGCGTCGAGGCGTCGACCGGCGGCGGTATGGTCACGGTCAAAATGGACGGCAGCAAGCAGGTATTGGCTGTCGAAATCGAGCCCGAGGCGGCCGAAGACGTCGAGATGCTGCAAGATATGATCCGCGGGGCGGTCAACGAATGCTCCAAGCGCGTGGATGAAGAGTCCCAGGGCAAGATGCAGGGCATGTTGAGCGGCATGGGTTTGCCTCCGGGCATGTTCTAAGCGACCGGTATGAATCCCGATCTGGCCGAGCCGATGTCCCGGCTAGTGGACGAACTAAAACGCTTGCCCGGCGTCGGGCCCAAATCGGCGCAACGGATCGCCTTTCATCTGCTGGGAGTCAATCGCGAGGAAGCGCAGCGTCTGGCCGACGCCGTGACGCAGATGCGGGAAAAGATCCAGCTCTGCGAGCAGTGCAACAACATCGCCGAAGGGGACCTCTGCCCGATTTGCAGTGATCCGAATCGCGACCGCACGACGATCTGCGTGCTCGAGCAGCCCAACAATATCATGGTGGTCGAGCGCACGCGGCAGTACAACGGCCTGTACCACGTGTTGCACGGGGTGATCTCTCCGTT
>CAZYOX010000059.1:0-8564 GCA_964649285.1 uncultured Bryobacterales bacterium
CGCTCGATCAGATCAACGCCGAGAACGCCGCCAACGTCGTCCCCAAGTGGACCTACCGCGTCCCCGGCGCGACCAGCTTGAGCTCGTACCCCATCGTCTACGACGGACTCATGTACGTGACCAACGCCAACTCGGTCTATGCGCTCGATGCGACGACCGGCAGGCTGGTTTGGGACTATCAACAGCCGGACGTCGAGATGCAACGCAAGAATCGCGGCGCGGCGATTCTCGGCGACCGCGTCTACTTCGTCACCAGCGATTGCCACCTGGTCGCCCTCAACCGAATTACCGGGGCGGCGATTTGGGAGGAAGCCTACGCCAGTCCCGATGACGGCTACTACTGCTCGGTCGCTCCCGTTGCCGTCAAAGACAAGCTCATCGTCGGCGTCTCGGGCGGCGACAGCGGTATTCGCGGCTTCTTAGCGGCGCACTCGGCCGAAACCGGCAAGCAACTGTGGAAGCTGTGGACGATCCCTGGTCCCGGTGAGCCCGGCTCCGAAACCTGGGGCCCGAAGACCCTGCCTTACGGCGGCGCCGGCACCTGGATGCCCGGCAGTTACGACGTCGAAACCAACTTGCTGATTTGGCCTACTGGTAATCCTTGGCCGGATTTCTACGCAGGCGACCGCCCCGGCGACAACCTCTACACAGACTCCTTGCTGGGCGTCGATCTCGACACAGGCAAGATGAAGTGGCACTTCCAGTTCACGCCGCACGATGTCTGGGATTGGGACGGTCAAGAGCCGCCCCTTCTGCTCGACTTCGAGGTCGATGGGCGCATGCGCAAGGTGGTCATGCAAGCCAACCGTAACGGCTTCTACTACATGCTCGACCGCACCACGGGCGAATTCCTGCGCGCCACGCCTTTTGTCGACAAGTTGAATTGGGCGACCGGCGTCGACAAGAACGGCCGTCCCATCAAGGTGGAGGGCAAAGCGCCTTCGCCGCAAGGCTCCTACGTCTGTCCCACGGTGTGGGGCGCCGCCAACTGGATGTCCGACTCCTACGACCCGGCTACAGGCTGGCATTACGTGATGACGATGGAGGCCTGCGACATCATCACCTCGTCCTCCCAAGAACCGGTCCCCGCCATCGGCTTCGCCGGCACCGGCGGAGAGCGCCCGCCGCGCAACGAGGGCCATTTCGTGCTGCGTGCGATCGATCCGAAAACCGGCAAGCGCATGTGGGAGTATCCGCTCTCAGGCGAAACCAACTCCTGGGCCGGAACGCTCTCGACGGCCGGCAGAATCATCTTCTCAGCCGACGACGACGATCACCTCATCGCCGTTGACTCCCGAGACGGTAAGCACCTGTGGCACTACAACGTGGGCGAGACTATCGACGCTTCTCCCATCACCTATTCGGTGAACGGCAAACAGTACGTCGCTATCGTCGGGCGAACGGCCGTCTTTGCCTTTGGTCTATTCGAGCCGGTGAAGTCGATTCCGTTGGTGGACGAGCCGACTTTTAGGCGCTAGATGTCGTCACCGCCGAGCCAGCCCTTACGGCGGAAGTAGTAAACCATCCCCAGGCCGACCGCCAGCATGCCCAACCACAGCAGCGGATAGCTGTAGCGGAAGTGCAGCTCCGGCATGTAGTCAAAGTTCATGCCGTAGATGCCCGCGATGAAGGTCAGCGGGATGAAAATGCTGGCCATGATCGTCAGCACCTTCATCACTTCATTGGTGCGGTTGCTGACGACAGTCAGGTACGTGTTCGCCACCGCCGACACCAATTCTCTATAGGACTCGATGACGTCGACGATTTGCGAGCAGTGGTCGTGCGTGTCGCGCAAGAAGAGTCGCACGTTGTCCGTCACTAGCGGATTCTCGTCGCGGATCAATGCGTTGATCGCCTCACGCTGCGGCCACATGACGCGGCGCATCAGCAGCAGCGTCATGCGGACTCTGTTCGTTGCCCGCAGCGTGGCCTTGGTCGGTTGCTCCAGCGATTCTTCTTCGAGTTCCGCGAGCCGATCGCCCAGTTGTTCGATGGCCGGGTAGTAATTGTCGACTACGGCATCCAGCAGGGCGTAGGCCAGGTAGTCGGAGCCGCTGCTGCGTATCCTGCTAGCCGCATTGCGCAGCCGGTTCCGCACCGGGTCAAGGCAGTCGCCCGGCCGCTCCTGAAACGTCAGTACGAAACGCTCGCCCAGGAAAATGCTGAGCTGCTCGTTCTGGATCGTGGCGCCGTTCGCGACCACAATCATGCGCGTCACGAGAAAGATGCACTCGCGATAAGCCTCAGTCTTCGGACGCTGCGGGATGTTGACCACATCCTCAACCGCCAGCGGATGCAGTTTGAATAAATCTCCCAAGCGCCGAAGCAGCCCTTCATCGCCGAGGCCCTGCACATCGACCCAAACGATGCCGCGTTCGTCGCGCAGCCCAGCGAAAGTGTCGCTGGCGTCGGTCTCCCACTCATCGACCGTCTCGGGCGTGTAGCGAAAAATCCGAATCTTCGGAGCGGGCCACTCTTCGTGGACGCGCACCGTGCCAGGGCTTGTGCCTGCGCGGTGCCTCTTCTTGTGGAATATCATGCCGAACACGTAGCTGTTATAGCAGCGCTGAGCCGGCCCGCGCGGGATGTGCTCAACAGCGGCTTTACCTACCGCGATTTCCACTATCTCAACAACTCTCGCCAGATCCCCAAATGCCTGACGACGCGATTGTTGATACAACAACTCCTCCTGGACCGCAATATGCCGGTAGAATCATCACGGCAGGATTTTCGATGAGGATTGGGGGCTTTAGCAGAACGAGCGGCGCCCTTGCCGTCGGCGTCGTCACAGCAGCAAGTCTGGGCGCGCAAGAGACGTACTCTCTCGCCGAGGGCCAGGCCTTCCTCTCGACCTACTGCCAGGCCTGCCACGGAGGCGGAGCGAGAGCGGCGGGCTTCCGCATCGAAGACATTCAAACCGTCGAGAGTTTCGAGACCGAAGCTACCGATTGGGGCAAAGTCATTGCGCGCGTTTCGGCCGGCGAGATGCCGCCGCAAAACGCTCCTGCCCCGGAGCTCGACGCGCGCGAGCGCTTCACTCAGTGGGCCAATGGGAGTCTGCACACCGCCGCCTGCTCGATGGGCATCACCGCCGGACGCCGCACGATGCGCCGTCTCAACCGCGACGAATACGCCGCTACGATCCGTGACTTGTTCGATTTGCAAATCGACGTTGCCGATCTGCTGCCCGTCGACGGCGCAGGCGGCGAAGGGTTCGACAATGCCGCCGAGACGCTCTTCCTCTCGCCCCTGCATTCCGAGAAATACATCGACGTCGCCCGGCTGACCGTTGATTTCGCTTCCAAGGAGTTCAAGTCGCGCCAGAGAATCTTCGTGGCCGAGCCTGGCCCCGGCAAGTCGCCCGAGCAGGCTGCACGTGAGATCCTAGCGTCCTTCCTGCCGCGCGCTTACAGGCGTCCGGTTGAGCCGAGCGATGTTGAGTCCTACGTCGAGTTGTTCCAGGCAGCAGTCAAGCAAGGCAACGATTTCGAGCCGGCGATTCTTTTCGCGATTCGCAGCGTGCTCGTCTCGCCACGCTTCCTGTTCCACTACGAACCACCCAACAACAGCACAGAAGAGCAACTGCTCGATCAATATGCAATCGCCAACCGGCTTTCTTACTTCCTATGGGGCGGCATGCCCGACGAGCTGCTCATGGATATCGCCGCCAAGGGCCGGCTGCATGATCCCGAAGTCGTCAGGCCGCTGATCCAAGTCATGCTGCGCAACGACCGCTCGCTGACCTTCGCCGAGCGCTTCGTCGAGCAGTGGCTGCGCACGCGCGAGCTCGAAGGCGACAAGGCTCCCGACGCGGAACTATTTCCCAGCTACCAGGTCGACGAAGAGCTGCGCTCCGACATTCGCCTGCAGCCGGTGTTCTTCTTCCGCCACGTCTTCCAGCAGAATCTGTCCCTGCTCAATTTCTTGGATTCGGATTCGACAATCATGACTGGCACGCTGGCCGAACACTTCGGCCTCACGTTCGAGTTGGAACAGTCCAAGGACCCCCGCTGGGTGGAGCTACCGCCCAATTCCAACCGCGGCGGCCTGTTAGGCATGCCGGCCGTGCTGGCGGTGTCGTCCTATCCCTACCGCACCAGCCCCGTGCTGCGCGGCGCTTGGGTGTTGGACTCGATCCTAGGCACGCCGCCTCCGCCGCCTCCGCCGGACGTCCCAGCGCTGGAGCAAACCAAACGTGCCAAGCCCAGCACCGTGCGTGAACTGCTCACGCAACACCGCGAGAATGCCGTCTGCGCCAGTTGCCACGCGCGCATCGACCCGCTGGGCTTCGCTCTCGAAAACTATGACTCCATTGGACGCTGGCGCGATAGCCAGGGCGGTACGGATCTTGACGCCTCCGCCGAACTCGCCGACGGCTCGAAGTTCGACGGCCCGGCCGGACTCCGCGTCGCGCTGCTCGAACGCAAAGATCTGTTCGTTCGCAATCTAACGCGCAAGATGCTCGGCTACGCTCTTGGACGCGGCTTGACCCTGCGCGATTCCTGCACGGTTGACGAAATTGTGGCCAAAGTGAAGGAAAGCGATTATTCTGCACTTACACTCATCGAGGAAGTCGTTTTGAGTACGCCCTTCCTCTACCAGCAAGGTTCCGCCCCGGAGGCGACGCCATGAACATACTTCGCAAGCAAGCCCTATCGCGCAGAACGCTCCTGCGAGGAGCGGGTGCTGCGCTCGGCCTCCCTTGGTTGGAGGCGATGGCAGTTGCTGCACCGGAGCAAGACAAGGGTCCCGTGCGCATGGCGATGCTGTATGTGCCCAATGGAGTCAACGTCGACAAATGGAAACCGACCGGCACGGGCCGCGACTTCCAACTCTCGCCGACTCTCGAACCGTTGGCTAAAGTCAAAGACTCCGTCACCGTACTCAGCAATCTTTGGAACGAACAGTCCAAGGACGGCGACGGCCACTACGTCAAAGAGGCCACTATACTGACCTGCGCGCGCATCAAGAAGACTCAAGGCGCCGATATCCGCAACGAAGTTTCGATGGATCAGGTCGCGGCCAAACGCGCCGGCGACCAGACGCCTCTGCCTTCGCTAGAGCTGGGCATTACGCCCGTAGCAGTCGGGAACGACGCAGCAGTCGGCTACACGCGCATTTACGGCTCGCATATCTCTTGGAGTACGCCGACCACGCCCCTGGCTCGCGAGCTGAATCCGCGCTCGGTCTACGAACGCCTCTTCCGTGCCGCATCGGGCCCGCAAGGCAACGAGGCCAGGATGGATGCTTTGTTGCTCGACCGCGTGCTAGACGACGCCAACAAGCTGCGGAAGGAGGTCGGCTCTGCCGATCAGATCCGGCTCGACGAATATCTCTCGGTGATGCGCTCGCTCGAGGAGCGCGTCGACCGCGCTAATAGCGGACAGCAACGGCCCTGGAAGGCGCGCTTCGAAATCGATCCCGCCAAGGCGCCGACCGACCAGCCGACCACGCACGAAGAGCATGTGCGCTTGATGCTCGACATGATCGCTGTCGCCTTCCAAAGCGATACGACGCGCATCAGCACCTTCATGTTCGGCAACTCGGTCAGCAACGTGAACTTCCGCTGGCTTGAGGGCGTGAGCGCCGGCCATCACGACGTTTCGCACCACGGCAAAGACGTCTCGAAGCTGGAACAGTATTACCTGATCACCCGCTGGCACGCATCGCAGTATGCCTACTTGCTGGAGAAGCTCGCTGGCATGCAAGAGGGCGCCTCGACCGTCCTCGACAACTCGATGATCCTGTTCGGATCGGCCCTGAGCGACGGCGACCGCCACAACCCGCACCAGTTGCCTCTTGTCCTGGGCGGCAAGGGCGGCAACCGCATCAACAGCGGCCAGCATCTGGTTTACCCGGAAGACTCGCAAGTCTCGAACCTGTTCGTCTCCATGCTCGACGCTTTTGGTACACCGGTCGAGCGTTTCGCCGACAGCACCGGTCCACTGCCCGGCCTGCTCAAGAGCTAGACGCCATGCGTGGGTTCGGCTTCTTCTTTGGCGGTTTGATTCTGGCCCAAGGGCTGGCTGCTGCCGATCTATCCGGCGTCTGGATGGGCCAGGTTCCCGGTCGGCGAGGCAGCACGGATATCTCCTTCCAACTCATACAGCAAGGCAACCAGCTCAGCGGAAAACTCTACGAAACCATCGGCAGCAGCCCCTTCACCGAAGGCTCGGTGGAGGGCGACCAACTGTATTTCGTCGTCGTCGCCCGCGAACAAGCAGGCAACCAAGTCAACTTGGTCACCTACCGTTACGAAGGCACAGTCATCGACGGTGAGTTGGAGCTGACCCGCGAACGTATCAAGGCCGTAGACGCCGTCTCCGGCTCCGAATTCCCCGTCAACGAACGTCGCGACGAGAAAGACCAAGCGCCACCTAAATTCCGCCTCAAGCGCCTGCTGTAGTTCCGAGCCGCTCCGTTCCGAAGCCGCGACGGTCACGGAGCGGTTGCCAAGCCCCTGCTCATCCCATGCCCCATGCGGTCTTTTGCCTTGACACGGCATGCGACACCGCCCGTCCGAGCCGCGACGGTCACGGAGCGGTTGCCGGAACCCCTTGACACGGCATGCTACAACTGAAAGCAGAAGAGCCCCAGTTAGGCCAGGTACGGCTGGGGCGTCCCGTGCACGGGGAGCAGTACTAGGGGCTAGCCGCGAGGCCAAAGGAACGGCAGCGTAAGAGCGAAACAGACACTAGGGTCGACCCGAAGACATCTCCGATTCCCCGCTTAGAAGGGAATCCGCCCGCCGTTCGGCGGGTTTTCTTGTTTCTACAGGCAAGAAACCCGCCGGACGCCGGTTTTCCTCAGCCACCACCCACCACCGCCAACCCCAGGGCCAAACCTCGCCCAACTCCAACCCGACCTTCCGTGCCGCGACGGCCACGGAGCGGTTTCTTCGACAACCCCAACCCAAGGTCCATCTGCGAGCCGCAGGTGTGGGCCTGCGGTTGTTCAAACAACCACGGAATCACGTCCGTGGCTCAGATTGGGCAGGCAATCGCTCCCCCGAAGGGCCCCGCCCCGCGAAGGCGGGCCAGGCGCCGCGCTAGCGGAGCGTTACAATTTTTCAAGCGGTCACCGCCGCAGCGAAATCTGGGACACAAATAAATGAATAACCCTCCGCGTATCTCCGGCGTGCTGTCGCCGGTAGTTACGCCCTTCAACGCCGATCTCTCGCCCAACCCACAACGCTTCGTGCGTCAATGCCGCTGGCTGCTCTCGCAAGACGTCGGGCTGGCCGTGTTCGGCACCAACTCAGAAGCCAACTCTCTTTCCGTCGAGGAGCGCATAGCGCTGCTTGACCAGCTCGTCGACGCCGGCATCGACCCGGCGCGGATGATGCCAGGCACAGGATGCTGCGCGCTGCCCGACACGGTACGCCTGACAGCCCATGCGGTAAAGCTTGGCTGCGCGGGCGTCTTGATGCTGCCGCCCTTCTATTACAAGGGCGTAAGCGACGACGGACTCTATGCCAGCTTCTCCGAAGTCATCGAGCGCGTCGGCGATCCTCGGCTGCGGGTCTATCTCTATCACATCCCGCCCGTGGCTCAAGTTTCCATTACGCTTGGCCTGACCGAGCGGCTCTTGAAAAACTACCCGGCGCAGACGGCGGGCATCAAAGACAGCTCCGGCGATTGGAACAACACTAAGTCCTTCCTCGATGCATTCGCCGGCCCCGGCTTCGACGTCTTCGCCGGCGCTGAGACCTTCTTGCTGCAAAACATGCGCAACGGAGGCCGGGGCTGCATCAGCGCCACGGCGAACGTCCACCCGGGCCCCATTGCCAGGCTTCATGCAACATGGCAAGATGCCGACGCCGATGCGCAGCAGGAACGGCTCAACGAGATCCGCGCCGTCTTCATGAAGTTCTCGATGATCCCCGCGCTCAAGGCCGCCGTAGCGCATTACGGCGGCGACGCCGAATGGGGCACCGTCCGCCCGCCGCTGTCGGCGCTGACTGCCAAACAGATCACCGCATTGATCGATGAGCTGGACCGCCGCAAGTTCACCATGCCGGGCCTCGCTGCCTGAGCTATTTCTGCGGCTTGCGCCCTTCCGGGACCTGCCGCCCAAAGTCAATGTCCGAGTCGGTCGTGAACACCGACGACTCGGACGTAAACTTGCGATAGTCGCGGAAGTCTATCTGCAGCCGCCAGCACACGGCCGAACCCCGCACACAGCCCGTGTTCTCGGCCATGACCGGCAGCAGATAGCGGCGTCCGTCGATTTCCACGTCTCCGAAATGTAAGACGCTCGCCACGGTAGACAGCGGATAGTCATGCGGCAAGTAGGTCGCTTCCATCTCGGCTCGCAGGGCCCTGCCGTTGTCTGCATCGATCCAAACTTTTCCGTTGTGCCCCGGGGCGTACTTGCGGCCATCAACGTTCAATATCCAGCGGGAGTTCTCCTGCTCGATCTTGTAGCTGTAAACGCGCGCTGGCCGGTTGCCGACTGTATCGGGCGCCTCTTCGCTGAACTGCGCCTCGGAAGTCGGGTCGAACAAGTTCGCAGCGACGGCGCGGTACTCGCCCATCGACCAGGTCCCGCCAATCTGCGAGAGA
>CAZYOX010000059.1:8574-14974 GCA_964649285.1 uncultured Bryobacterales bacterium
TCGACGCCAGTGGCCTTCCCATCGATTTTGATGTCGCGATACTCCTCGCGGCCGTCGACGATCAGAACCTCGGCCTCAACGATGTCTTCCTCCTTCCACCTCTTGCCCAAATTGCGGCTCTCGGAGCGGGTCATGAATTGATTGCACAAGAAGTTCGGCAGACTCTCGTCGAACTCCTGGTTCGCTTCGATGGCCATCGCGAGAAGCGGGTCCGAAGGCAGCTGATAAGGAGCTTGCTGCCTGTTTTCCCCGTCTGCAGCTTGCCCAATGCGGGGGGCAGGCGCGGACGGTGCGGGCTGCGTACTAGCCGGTCGCGGCTTCTGGCGGATGGGCCCCGCAGGCCCCTGCGCCAGTCCCATCGCGAGGGCAACCCCAAGCGTGCCTAGCGCAACAAACGTCCAGCGCATGACGGTTCAGACTCGCCCAGATTGCTCCAGGTTTCCCAGGCGGCGATTATACTGCCGGATGACGGTCGACAATCGTTTGCCCGCCAAGCTGGTATTCTAAGCAAGATTTTGCGATGCAGGCTGCTCCCAAAGAACTTCCGCCGCGCGGCATCCTGTTTGACAGCGACCTCGGTAACGGGGTCGATGACGTTCTCGCTTTGTCCCTGCTCTATGGCGCACAGGGGCGCGAAGACGTCCCGACTGTCGTCGCCTCGATCAGTTTAACGACGCCGAGTTTGAGTGCTGCAGCTTACTGCGAAGCGCTCAATCGCTTTATCTCGGCTGTCGCCAACCGGAACATCCCCGAGCGTTTCCGTCGCGAGAACGTAGGTACCATCGGCCTCGCCGAGAAGGGCCCAGGGCCAAGCGAAACGCCGGCGTTGACCAAGGTTCTCGCTGAGAAAAACGAAGCCGGCGAAGCGCTCTATCCTACCGAGGTCGAGCGCATCATCGACACGGCCGATCCGGCTGCACTGATACGCAATGCGATGACCGCCTACGACGATCAAAACGCCATCGTCGTCTTGACCGGTCCGGCGACGAACTTGGCCCGCGTGCTGACTCTCAACGGCGCCAAGGAGCTTATCGCCGCAAAGGTCAAGTTCCTGGTTGTATCGGCCGGCGCCTTTCCTTCCGGCGACGCGGAATACAACGTGAAGACGGACGTCGCCGCGGCCCAGAAGATTTTCAGCGAGTGGCCAACACCCATCGTGGCCGCCGGCGCCGAGTTGGGCGAGCAGTTGGCCTATCCGGCTGAGAGCATCGAGAACGATTTTCATTGGACGGCGCGGCATCCGGTGGTCGACGTTTATCGCGCTGCCGGGACAATGCCCTACGATGCGCCAGGCGGAGCCCTGGCCGCGGCGCTCTATGCAGCGCGTCCTGATGCGGGCTACTTTGGTTTGTCAGAGCCAGGAACGATCGAAGCGCTCGACGACGGCCGGACCAAGTTCACGCCATCGTCCAGCGGTAAGCACCGCTATTTGACCGCCGATGCCGCGCAGGAAGCGAAGATCGTCGCGGCATTCCGCGAGTTTGTGGCGGCCGAGCCGGCTGAGCGGGAGCTGCCGGAGCGTTTCAAGAAGTTGATCGAAGAGGAACGCAAGAAGGAAGAGGAAGAGCGGCTCAAGAAGGAACAAGAGGCGGCTGCTCAACAACAGCAGCAGTAGTCCTTCCCACCGAAAGTAGAAGGCCGCGACCTTTGTTCTTTCATACGGCGGCTCGCCTAGGTGAGGTCGAGCCCCTGAAGGTGTCCGGTCGAGTCGGCGAACTGCTCCATGTGCAGTCCCATGCGGTCCATCATCGACAGGTACATGTTGGTGATCGGCGTCTCGCGGCGGTAGACGATGCGGCGCCCCGGCTTCACCGTGCCGCCGCCCTTGCCAACCATCATCACCGGCAGGTCGTGGTGCGTGTGGCGGTTGCCGTCGGCCAAACCCGCGCCGTAGATGAACATCGAGTTGTCGAGAATGCTGGAGCCGCCCTCGTCGATCGCCTTGAGGCGCTGCATCCAAGCGGCGAACTGCTCGACGTGGTAGGTGTTGATCTTGGTCACCTTCTCGATCAACTCAGGGTTGTTGCGGTGGTGCGTGCAAGGGTGGTGGCCGTCGCGGATGCCGATCTCGCGGTAGGGCCGCGAGGTTCCCTCGCGCGTGACCAAGAAGGTCAGTACGCGGCTCAAATCAGCCTGGAAGGCGACGGTGATCATATCGGACATCAAGCGGAAGTGCTCGGCGAAATCCGAAGGCACGCCGTAAGGCTTGCTGATGCCGGGATCGATTTGCGCATTGTCCGCTTCGGCGCGAGCAATCTGGCGTTCGATTGAGCGGATCGACGAGAGGTATTCGTCGAGCTTGCGCTTATCGGTTGGACCCAGGTCGGCTTGCAGCTTCTTGGTGTCCGCGGCGACGAAATCGAGAATGCTCTGACGGAAGCCGTTCTTGCGGCTGCGCTCCTCGGGCGTGAGGTGCGCGTCGACACCGAACAAGCGCTCGAACAGGTCGCGCGGATTCAGCATCGGCGGCAGCGGCTGCGTTTCGCTTTTCCAAGCCAGATTGTTGGTGTAGGCGCAGGAGTAGCCCGAGTCGCAGTCGCCGGCCTGGCGGGCGTCTTCGAGTCCGACTTCGAGCGAGGGGAACCTCGTCTTATGGCCGATAGCGTTGGCCACGTGTTGGTCGGCCGATATGCCGGCGTGAATGTCGTACTCGGACTTCTTAACGTGAACGCCGGTGAGGTAGGCTCCGCAGCAGCGGCCGTGATCGCCGGGACCGTCGAGCAAAGCGCGGCCGTTGTTCTGCGTCAGGTTGCCGAGCAGCATGATGTCCTGCTTCAGGGGTTCCATGGGCCGCAGAATGCGCGGGAGGGGGTCCTCGCGGAACTCGCCCTCGTAGCTCGGACGCCAGTGGTCTTGGTTAATCCCGTTGGGCACGTAAACGAAGGCCATGCGAACGGGCTTGCCGCCTTCGATGGTGCTCGACTTGAGCGCCGGGACCATAGCGTCCATGAAGGGTAAGGCGACAGCGGCTCCGATGCCTCGCAGGACAGTACGTCTGGCCAGTTTCTTGCGGGTAATCATCGTTGTGCAATCTCCTTTGTCTCGCTCACGGCCTCGCCTCGGCGTTCGAGAAAGGGCAAGCTTTGGACGACTTCATGGATCAGCGTCTGGAATCGGTAATCGTCCTTTTCCAAACTGGTCATCAACTCGTTAACCGTCACCCGGTCGAACGGCTCCAAGCCGCGTCCCAGGGCATAGGTCAACATCTTCTCCGTCACGTTGCGGGCAAACACCGGCAACTGCTGCTGCAATATTCTACTCAATTCCTTCGGGCTCTCAAACGACTCTCCGCTGGGCAGCACGCCGCTGGAGTCGACGGGGAAGTCACCGTCTTCGGTGCGCCACTGGCCGATGGCGTCGTAGTTCTCAAGGCCGAAGCCGAGAGCGTCCATGCGCGCGTGGCACGTGGCGCAGGCCGGATCGGCGCGGTGGGCTTCCATCTGCTCCCGCAAGGAGGCGTCGTGCCCGACGGACGACTCGTCGAGCGCCGGCACATTAGGCGGAGGCGGAGGAGGCGGAGTGCCCAAAATGTTGTTGAGTACGTACTTGCCGCGGATCACCGGCGACGTGCGCGTCGGATAGCTAGTCACCGTAAGCACGCTGGCTTGACTCAAGATGCCGCCGCGTTGCGGGGTATCGAGTGGGACGCGGCGAAAGTCCGGGCCTTCAACGCCTTCGATGCCGTAGTGCTTGGCCAACAGCCCGTTCAAGAAGGTGAAGTCGGCAGTCAGGAAGTCGCTCATCGGCCGGTTCTCTTTCAAGATGGCGTTGAAAAAGAGAGTCGTCTCGGTCTTCATCGCATCGCGCAGTTCCGGCTTCCACGCCGGGAACTTTTCCGGATCCGGATTCACGCTGCTCAGAGCGCGAATCTCAAGCCATTGGCCGGCGAAACTCTCCGAGAACGAGGCCGCCCGTTCATCAGCCAGCAAACGATCGACCTGAGCGCGCAGCATCGCCGGCTCGCTCAACTTGCCGGCTTCGGCCAGGCTCAGCAGTTCCTCGTCTGGCATGGAGTTCCAGAGGAAGTAGCTCAGGCGCGAAGCGAGCTCGATATCGGAAACCTTGTGATATGCCTCGGCGTCGGTCGGATCAGGGTCGCGCTCAATGCGGAACAAGAAGTTCGGCGACACCAGCATGGCCTGGATCGACAACTGAATCCCTTGCTCGGGAGTCAGGCCTTCGCTGACGGCCAGATCGAAAAACTTGCCGAGTTGATTCACTTCGGCCTGCGTCACCGGACGCCGGTAGGCGCGGCGGGCCAAGCGCGAGATGATCTCGTCCACGCAGGCCTTACCTGTGCCGGGATCGCAGGTCAGAATCTTCTTACGGCTTGCCGGCTCCTCGTTGGTGGGGAAAGGTCCGACGAAGGTGATCGACTCCAAGTACTTGTTCTTGTCGCGCTTGTAGTAGTCCTCTTCCGCCAACGTCTTGACGAACGGGTCGTCGATGAATCCGGCGCGGAAGACGTGGTCGCCGGCGGGAAGCTTGAGCCGGAACTCTTCCATCGAAAACGGATTGAAGTACTCGAGACCGGAAGGCTTCGTCTGGGCGGTCATCTGGTGGATCAGCTTACCGTCCATCCAGAAGCCCAGCTGCACTGGGGCGGCATCTTCGCCGCGTTCGCCGGGCAGACCGATACGGATGATGTACTCAGCATCCCAATCGACGCGGTGCGAAGCCTGGATGGTCGACACGTCGAGTCGCTGGATGGCCTTGTCCTTGTTGTGGTACTCCCACTCGATTGGCTTGGCCGGCAGCGGATCGGCGCCGATGGCACGCGAGGCGATCGTCTCGGCGGCGGCCATGTAGCGCTCCATCAACATGGGCGAGATGGTCAGCACGTCGGCGATGTTGTCGAAGCCGTGTCCGGAGTCGTCGGTCGGGAAATCATTCTGGGCGTTGAATGAGACGCCCAGCAGATCGCGGATGGTGTTCGAGTACTCGGTGCGGTTCAGCCGGCGTGCAGTCACGCGGCCCGGATCGGGCTTGATCGCGGCATCGGCGGCCACAAATTGCTCGCGAATGAACGCATTCAATGCCGTCACATCGGCCGGTACCGGCTTGGGCATCCCCGCGGGCGGCATTTCGCCGGAGGCCAGCTTCTGCAGAATCAGTTCCCATTCGCCGCGCTGTTCGCTGATCGACGAGGGCGACATAAAGTTGTTCAGGTTAAGCCCGCCCGAAGCGTTTTGGGCGTTGTGGCACAGCGTGCAGTTGTTTGAAAACAAGCCCTCCACGCGCTGCCTAAAGGCTTCCGGCGTCGCCTGCTCGGCTATTGCGGGAGTGAGCGCGCTCGCGCCTATAGCAGCCGCCAGGGCGACTCGGCTTGCCAGGGTCCTAAACATCCGTACTGATTTTATAGGAAAAGGCTGATACTGCAAGGCTTTGCGGTGGTTATAGCGACATCCGGGCCAAATCCCCCCGACTTGGCCCGGATGCCCGCCGGTCTAATACCAGCATTGCGGTCCGTGGACGTGATGCCGTTGGTGATAGAACCGGCGATGGTCCCGCAGCCGTTGCTTGCGCATCTTCTTGAAGAATTTCTTGCTGGGCTTGTACCGGTGCGAGTCTCGATAATAGCGGCCGTCGTAACGATCGTTGTAGCGATGTAAGCGGCGATCGCGATCAAAACCTCGATTGACGATGCCGAAACCGAACGGCGTTGCGATCTGCACGGAGAACCAACCGCCCCGGCGGGAATCGTAGAAGTGTCCGCAGTCGCGTCCGTGGCGGTGTGCCGCACTGAGCGGCAAGGAAAGCGCCAGGCCGGCTACGAGAACGAGTATTGAATGGATGCGCATGTTGCATACCTCCTTGATGGACGCTGCAACCAGTAGGGCAAGCCCAAGGCCAAACTCATCCTGTCTTTGCAATCAATGAGTTAACGGCCAGGACTGATCAGAAGATGACTGTGTAGAGCCAACCGGCGGTGGATAATAACCGCCCGGCGGAAGGCCGGGAAGGCTCCGCGCTAGCGGTCGGTCGAGGAGATGACGGAGTTGCCGTCGTTCCAGATGCCGGTCTTGATCTCATCGATGCGGTGCGCGGCGGCGTCGCGGACATAGCGGTACTCGTCGTTCTGCACGACCCATTCGAGGTCCGCGACGTTGGTCATGACTTTCACGACCTTGCGGCGAATCTCTTCGTCCTTGGACTCGCGCATGATCTTGACGTACCACTTTTGATCCGGGTTCAACTCGCGCAGGCGGATCAGGGCGTTATGGCGTACGAACCACTCGCCGTCTTCGATGATGACGGCAACGAGAATTTCCGGATCCTGCAGTTCCTTTGCGGCCGCCAGCCGCACGTCAGCGTCAGAGTTTTTCCACTTGGGTCGTAGCGCGTCGAGGAGTCCCATGGTAATCCGCCTTTAATTGTAGCGGCTTCGGGCCGCTTCCTC
>CAZYOX010000060.1:0-14947 GCA_964649285.1 uncultured Bryobacterales bacterium
CACAGCGTCCGATAAACTGCGCTTCTCGGCGGCCATCATGAATGCGGTCTTGACCGGGGGGCCGGACGCCCGCCTTTCTCGACTTGTCGAAAGCAAGAAGATCTCTGTCGACGAGGTCATCTCTTCGCTCGATCTCTACGCCGATGCCGGGTGCCTGTCCATCCGCGTCCGTGTGGAAAGAGAGCATGCCGCGCAATCTCTCGATACGATCGTCGCCGAACTGCGGCGACTGCCCCGCGAACTTCTAGACGACATGGAACTGCGCAAGTACCGGGACTTCTGCAAGCAGCAGCTCGCGGCTCAGTTGGACGCTCTGTCAACCCGCACCGCGAGTCTAGCCAGTGCGGAACGCTATTTCGGGCGCATCGTCGACCTAGAAGAAGAATATGCGGGACTCGATGCGGTAACGGCGGAAGGCCTACAGTTGCTGGCCTCCAATTGGATTACGCCCTACCGTCTGTCGCTGGCGGTATTGGGCAACCTCAAGGGCGTCAACATCCGACCCGACGCTCTGCAGTGGTAGCAGTTAGGAGGGCTTCGCCGTCATCACGCGAATGTCCTTCCCGTCCATGTGGGCGGGCGTCTTGAACCCGAACAACGACAGGCAAGTCGGTCCCATGTCCTCGATGCCGGGTTCGCTCGCCTCAAAGGTACGATTCGAAAACAATACTCCGGGAATCAACGGCGGATCGACGCAGTGGTCCCCTGACCAGGCCTTGTCGTTGTCTTCGAATACGCGTGTTCCGACCTTGCCCACAGCTACGTCCCAGCCGCAGCGATAGCCGACGTTGTAGCCAACGACGACGTCGGGCGCTGCTCGCATATAAGGCCCTGAATAGCAGACGTTCTTGGGGTAGGCTTTGCTGACGGCCAAAGCGCCGTCCCTCTCCGGGTCGATCAGTCCCGTAAGTTTGTCCGCGATCTCTTTCATCAGCGCAGGCGCCTCGTTGGGCTCGACAATGCCTTCCGCTTCTCGCCCTTTGACATTCAGATACACGCCCGTCAGGCCGAAGCTGTAGGCTCTTGTGCGCGACCAATCAATCCCTCTCAAATATGAGGCCTCGCGAGCGCCCGGCGCGTCTCTCGCCGCCAAATAGCCCTCTTGCTCCAACCAGGCGTTTAGGTTAATGCCGCGATGGAAATTCTTGAATCCGTGGTCGGACAAAACGAACAGGACCGTATCATCGTCCACGTATTTCATCGTCCGGCCCACGATGTCATCCATACGCGTATAGAGTTTTTCGATCGAGTCTGCGTACCTCGCCAGGCCGTTGCCGTTCGCCTTGTGCGCGGGGTGGTCCTTATCCAAATAGCGGAAAAACATATGCTGGACACGGTCCGGGGTATCGAATACACAGGTCACGACGCCTTTCTTCGACTTATCCAGGGTGGAGAAGTACATCCTCTCGCGTTCATCGCAGATCGAATACGCCTGCTCCAAGAAGGTGTCCTCATCGATCACGCGTTCATTCAATGCCCAAGTGTCTTCCGCCAATCCCAGAGTTGAGAAATCGCCCAAGAGCTTCGCCAGGTAAGTCGCGTAATAAGTCGGATGCGAAATCGGCAGCGCGGGAGTTTCCGGGTCGATGCAGATTGGCGTCATGTAAAGCGACACTTCCGGCGCCGTCTCCATGATCCGAAACTGCGCGATGCCTGTAACGCTCACGCCCAATCCCGCTTTGAACTTCAGGCGTACCCAATCCGTTGTCTTCGCGGGTTCAAGCTCCAAAGTCTCGTCCGGCAACTTCAACTTGGCGTGTCCAGGACGGCCATTCGGGGTCAGCACAAAAGGAATTTTGAGCGGCGCGCCGTCCTGCTTCAGGGAGTTGTTAGGCCCCATGATCTCGCCGGCATATGAGTCGCCATTCTTTACCAGCCGGTAGCGATAGCCTGCCTCAAAGTCGACTTCTCCGCCCTTCGTGGTGAATTCCTGAAAACTGCCCTGCGTGCCGAGCAAGTCGGGCGTACACATGGCGCTGAGCAGCTTGCCTTCGAACTTCTCCGGAGGGAACGTAATCGGTACCCGCAAAATCGTCGAAGCGACATGCCCTTCCCCGAGGATGCTCCAGAATGTCTTCGATTTCCGTCTCAACTCGACGATCGGCTTGCCGAGCGGCAAGCGCCACTTGCCCAACTGAATCGACTTCTTAGGAGCCTCGACGCGGCTGGAGGCCAATTCCGGAATGTAATTCTTGAAGCTCCTGTTCAAGAAATCAAACATGTTATGCGTGCCAGGATTCGAGCCTGTGGCGAACGTCGACCAGGCCACCGGCGAAAGCGGCGGATAAGTCGTCCGCAGCTTGGAATACTGACCCTGATCCTTAAGCTTGGCCAGGTGAGGCATCTTGCCTTCAGCCATGTATCGTTCGGTCAAACTGGGTTCCAGCCCGTCAAGACCAAGGAAAATCACTTTTTTGACCTTGGCCTTCTTATAACCCTGGGCTCCTCGCAGGGTGCGCCATAGCACCCGGAAAGGCCAAATCAGCAGTGAGGCTAGACCCACCACGAAAGCCGCCAGCAAGCTGAGGAACGATCCGACAAAGGCAAAACCCGCCCCCGGACCTACGTAGGCCGCGGCCTGCGGCGTCATTGCTAAACCTATGACGCTGAACAGAAATGCTCCGCGAGCAATCCGAATTAGCCTTCTCCGCGACTCCGCTGGCATCACCCGCCTATTGTAGAGCCCCTGGAACTTGGCCGCGAAGCCTGAGACCGGACGGCAACAACTCGACAACCGACGTCCCTCGGTGGGTAATCGAACGCACGCCCATTGCTTTGGCCATTCAGGTTGCCTAGAATCTGTTGTGTCCCGTCTTCTTGCGGCGACAGAACCTGGAGGTCCGTTTATGATCAAGTTATCCGCGCTTTTTGTCGCCTTGGCCCTCGCAATCAGCGTTCCTGCCATGGCCGAGACCCACTTGAAAGTCGGCGACAAAGCTCCCAATTTCACCCTGCCTTCAACTCACGGCGACTCCGTGGAGCTCGCCAGTTTCCTGGGAAAGGGAAATGTCGTTCTCGCCTTCTATCCGGCTGCGTTCACGGGCGGCTGCACCAAGGAAATGCAAGCTTATCAGTTCAACATTGATAAGTTCACCGACGCCAAAACAACGGTCTTCGGCGTCAGCACAGACAATACTCCCTCGCAGCGCAAGTTCTCCGAAGAGCTGGGCGTTAAGTTTGCCATGCTCAGCGACTTCCGCGACCGCAGCGTCTCGAAAACTTATGGCGTCCTCAACGAAGAGCGCGGCGTGGACAACAGGACCACGTTCGTGATTGACAACAAGGGCATCATCCAGCACGTTGAAGAAGGCTCCTCGGCCGTCGACGTGATGGCCGCCGCCAACGCGTGCAGCCGGCTCGCTCACTAATTCCCGCCCGACTACGAAACACAAAGGGGCGGCCTGTCGGCCGCCCCTTCTTTCTCTCACAGGCGCCGCCCGCTAGCGGATCTTGCCCTCGACGAACGGAACTTCAAACACCTTCTCGTGCATGATCGGCCCGTGCCCGAAGTAGCCGTCCTCGCCGAATAATTCGCCGTGGTCTGCGGTAATCGTGATGTAGGTATTCTCTGGGACGACGTCGAAGAGCTCCTCGATTACCTGATCCAAGTACTGTACGGCCTTCACTTGCCGATCCCGCAATTCATCAAGCTTTCGCTGGTCAAAGAACTTCTCCGCCTGTCCGGCGATCTTGCCGCCGACAATTTCGTCGTCTAGATGCTTAAACACTCCGTGTACGCCGGATACGCGCGGCCACTGATCGCGCGGCTCGTCGGGCAGCGCGTACGGGTAATGCGTCTCCCCCACGTTGAGGAGGTAGAACGACGGACGATCTTCCGGAAACTTCAATTCACGGACCATGGCGCGCATATCGTTGTGCGAATCCATCAGCCGGAACGTGTCGAAATGTTGGTTGATGATCGTACGCGGATTCAGAACCGGCAGCGAGACCATCGCGTGCGTCCGGTAATTCAGTTTCTCCTGGAGATACGCCGGCAAGAATAAGCGGGGAACAAAAGACTTGAATTCAACGTTCTCCTGACCGAGCCGCTCGTTGTATTTCAGAAAGTCTTTCTTGTAGTATTCGGACGCGAAGACATCCTGCGGACTGTGGTGCGGCAATAGGCCCATCAACAGGTTGTAGTGGGAAGGCGCGGTCCAAGAGGCGTAGGACCACCGTTTCTCCACGGCGCCGAGCTTCATCATCGTCCTCGGCGCCGCTTCCACGAAGGAATCGTAGCGACACGAGTCGAAGATGACGAGAATGTAGTTGTTTCCTTTGAACTCGCCCATCCCTGACGAGCGTATCACAGGCCCTTTGCTACGCAGCCTCGGGACCGGCGATCCGGGGGAACCTGGGGGGCGAGGTCGGCTCGCGAATCCACGCACTCGGTCACGCATCCGGCCGAGTGCGATGCGATAGTCTTGTAGGAATGGCTACCTTGCCCCAGCCGGAAGATTTGCAGGCCGAGGCCCAGGCCATCTCGCTGGACGACCCTGGCCTATACGTCAATCGTGAACTCAGTCTGCTCGAGTTCCAGAAACGTGTCCTAGAAGAGGCTCAGGATCCTCGCCTGCCCCTGCTGGAAAGGCTGAAGTTTCTCGCTATTGTCAGCTCCAACCTCAATGAATTCTTCATGGTACGCGTTGCCGGCCTGCTCGATCAGGTTGCCGCCGGCGTGTGGGAGCCTTCCAGCGGCGACATGCCGCCCGGCGAACAGCTTCGTGCAATTCGCGTCGAGGTCGAGAGTCTCATGGAAGAGTCCCGCACTTGCCTGCGCGACGATGTGACTCCAAAACTCGAGGAAGCGGGCGTTCTCATCGTCCCTTACCGGTCCCTGACGAAGACGCAAAAAGAGACTGCGGACGCCTACTTCACGGAACACGTCTTCCCGGTTCTTACTCCGTTGGCGTTCGACCCCTCCCGGCCGTTTCCGCACATCTCTAATCTCAGCCTCAACCTTGCCGTCGTCATCCGGCATCCGGATCAATCGGAACGCTTCGCCCGAGTTAAAGTGCCCGATACCCTCCCGCAGCTTGTGCGAGTGGCCTCCAAGACCACAAAGGATTCCTGTTACATCTGGCTGGAGGATTTAATTATCGCGAACCTGGAACCCCTGTTTCCTGGAACTCGTATCATCGAAGCCCATCCGTTTCACGTCACCAGAGACGCAGATATCGCGATCCAAGAGTTGGAAGCAGACGACCTTCTTGAAGTTGTCGCCGAGAGCATCCGCCAGCGCCGCTTCGGCAGCGTCGTAAGACTCACCGTGCATGACGATATGCCCGAGAAGATTCTCACGATTCTTAAAAACAACCTGGAGATCCACGCAAACGGCGTTTATCGCCTCAACGGCCCTTTAGCCTTGAACCGGCTCATGTCCCTGTATGGCATCGATCGCCCAGATCTCAAAGATCCCCCGATGCTGCCGAAGTTCCCCGCTGCCTTGGACAGCACGGATCATGACGAGAGCATGTTCGCGATCGTTGCCCGCGAGGATGTGCTTTTACATCACCCTTACGACTCTTTTCAACCCCTGATCGACTTCTTACGCCAAGCGGCCCGCGATCCCCACGTGCTGGCCATCAAGATGACGCTCTACCGCGTCGGTAAGAACTCGCCGGTCGTCGAAGCTCTGCTTGAGGCTATGCAGAACGGAAAGCAAGTCGCCGTCCTAGTCGAACTCAAAGCTCGCTTCGACGAAGAAAGCAACATCAGCTGGGCTCGCGCTCTGGAAGAAGAAGGCGTCCACGTCGTTTACGGCTTGGTGGGATTGAAGATTCATTCCAAACTGGCGCTCGTGGTGCGCCAGGAAGGCGACCAGGTGCGCCGCTATGTGCATCTGTCTACCGGCAACTACAACGCCGTGACAGCGAACCTTTATACAGATCTCGGCTTATTGACCTGCGATCCGCAACTGGCAGCTGACGCCACTCAGCTTTTTAACTTCCTCACCGGTTATGCCGCCGAACACCACTACCGCAAGCTGCTTGTCGCCCCCGTCGGGCTTCGGGAGCGCCTGGAAAAGATGATCGAGCGGGAGATATCCATTCAGGAGAATGGCGGGCAAGGCCACCTGATTTTTAAGACCAACGGCTTGGCCGACAAAGCGATGATGCAGCTCCTTTACCGCGCATCCCAGGCGGGCGTGAAGTGCGACCTGCTGGTTCGCGGAGTCTGCTGTTTGCGGCCGGGAGTCCCTGGCGTCAGCGAGAACATCCGCGTGATCTCCGTAGTCGGACGATTTCTCGAGCACAGTCGCGCGTACTATTTCCGCAACGGGGGCTCGGAAGAACTCTATCTCGGCAGCGCCGACCTCATGCGCCGCAACCTCTCATATCGCGTCGAAACAGTGTTTCCGATCATACGCCCCGATCTGATCCGCTACGTACGCGATGTGGTCCTAGAAACCGCGCTTGCCGACAACCAAAAAGCCCGCGTCATGCAGCCCCATGGCGGCTACGCTAGAGTGATTCCGCTGCTTGGCGAACCTGCCGTGGACAGTCAGGCATACTTTGCCCAACATCCGCGAAGCGCCGGCTAGCGCTTCTCCTAGCAAGGGCACGTCCACTTTCCGTCGCAGCCTAAGGCAAAGCTCCTACTCCTTCGCAATCGGAGGTCATGATAGCGTGGCTAAGAGTCCCCCTATGGCCGAGTTAGTCAGCTGCCCCCATTGCGGTCGCGTCAACCGGCTACCCGACGTCAAGAGCGGCAGAAAAGGCTTCTTTCGCTGCGGTTCCTGCGCAACGACGGTCAAGAGAGAGGCGGCTGGAGCGACCGCCGCCGGGAAAGTACTCGATGCGGATTTCACGCAGTACGAACTCTCCATGCCTCTAGTGGGGGCTTGCTGGCTCGCTGCCCTGTTCCTGCTGCTCGGCTTTTCTTCTCTCTTCAGCCCCTTCTATGGCTTCCTGCGAGTGGCGCCCTTCCTGGCCGCCGCATACGCGACCTTCCTTGTCTATCAAATCAAGCGGCAAGCCTGGATCTGGCTTATGGGAGGGCTGACGTTCTTCTACAACCCGTTGGTCATTTCCCTGCTCGACCGTGTTTCCTGGATCATGATTGACATCGCGGCGATCCCAATCCTTCTGGTTGCGCCGTTCTATTGCCCGGTCGAAGATCGCAAGCAGGCCAAACGCAAACGGATGAAGGCCAATATCTCCGAATTCCAGGATTCTGAGTTCTCGCAGGCCACCAAGTAGCCGTCGACGCTACCACTTAGGAACCGTGACCGCCCCACGCGCTGCCGACGATACCGACGCGGCGTATTTCGCGAACACGCCAGTTTTGTAGCGCGGCTCCGGACGCTTGACGTTACTCAAACGATCCGCCAGTTCTTTGTCCGACAGCTCTATTTCGAGCTTGCGCTGATCGCAATCAACCAGAATGATGTCGCCTTCTTGAACTGCTGCGATCGGCCCGCCAAGGAACGCCTCGGGCGCCACGTGGCCCACCATCAGTCCCCGGCTAGCGCCCGAGAAGCGGCCATCTGTCAGCAGCGCCACGCTTTCGCCCAATCCCGCTCCGACAACGGCTGCCGTCACGCCCAACATTTCGCGCATCCCTGGTCCTCCGGCAGGACCCTCATAGCGGATCACCAACACGTCGCCCGGTTTGATACCTCCGCTCGTGACCGCGTGCATGGCGTCTTCTTCCTTTTCGAAGACACGTGCCGGGCCCTTGTGGACCAGGTACTTGCCGCCCGCCACCTTGACCACGGCTCCGTCCGGCGCCAAGTTCCCGCGCAAGATCACCAGGCCGCCGGTCGGCTTGAGCGGATCGTCCAACTTGTGAATCACCTGTTGGCCCGGCGTCTCCTGAACCTTGGCAACGGACTCGCCCAGAGTCTGACCGGTCACGGTCATCGCTGTTCCATCCACATAGCCGCCTTCGATTAACCGCTTGGTGATGAACTGAATGCCGCCCGCCTTCCACACATCGGCGGCAACGTATTTGCCGCCTGGTTTCAGGTCCACCAGCAACGGCGTCTTGCGGCTGATACGGTCAAAGTCTTCTAGTTCGAGGTCGATTCCCGCGTCGACCGCAAGAGCCATCAAATGCAGCACCGCATTCGTGGAGCCGCCCGTGGCCGCGACGCTGGCGATCGCGTTCTCGAAGGCCTTGCGGGTGAAAATATCGCTTGGCTTGATGCCTCGCTTGAGCGTCTCCATCACCGTCCGGCCCGCTTCGTAGGCAACATCGCCCTTATCCCCAGCCATGGCCGGCACGCTTGCGGCGCCCTCCGGCGAAATGCCCATGATCTCCATCACCGTCGCCATGGTGTTGGCCGTGTATTGACCGCCGCAAGCGCCAGGACCAGGGCAGGCTGCCAACTCAAGCTCTTTCAACTCTTCGTCCGTGATCTGCCCCGCGGCATGCTTGCCGACGCCTTCGAAGACGTCTTGGATCGTGACGTCAACGCCTTTATACTTGCCGGGCATGATCGACCCGCCATAGAGCAATAACGACGGCACATTGACCCGCGCCAAACCCATGGCGCCGCCTGGAATCGTCTTGTCGCAAGCAACAATGGCGACCAGCGCATCGAACATGTAGCCCTGTGCCGTCAGTTCGATCGAATCCGCGATCACTTCACGGCTCACCAGGGAGGCCTTCATGCCTTCCGTGCCCATGGTGATGCCGTCCGAGATGGCGACGGTATTGAACTCCATCGGCGTCCCGCCGGCGTCCCGGACGCCCTGCTTCACGCGCTCCGCCAGATCGCGCAAATGGTAGTTGCACGACATCGCTTCGATCCAGGTGTTAGCGATGCCGACGATCGGCTTCGCAAGTTCCGCATCGCCGAATCCGATCGAGTGGTAGTACGAACGCGCCGGCGCGCGATCTCGACCTTCGGTAATGATGTGGCTGCGGTGCTTTAGCGGATTAGACACGGGCTGCAAGACTCCTTTGGATGAATCTTTGATCTTACCGTGCCCCTGCATCGCTATGCTGAAATCAGTGACGCGAACCTGCTGGAGTGCGAAAGGCGCCGCGTCGCTCGGCATCGTTGCCGCCATCTGCGCTCACGCCTATGTCCGAAGCAATCGTGGTCCCAATCTCCCCTACTTCGTAAGCGACCCGGCCCACGTAGAGATCTTCGTCAATTCCCAAACTCAGGCAGGCCTTCAGAACGTCGACGGCGAAACCGTCATCTCCGCTGACAGCGCGCCAACGGCAGCTGTTCTCGCCGCCCTCGAACGCTGGAGTTCTATCCCCGCCACGGCGCTCCATTTCGACACGCCAGCGGCAGTATTGACCGCCTCCGGCCTGACTGACGGTAAGAGCATTATCACTTTCGCGGACACACCGTCGAATCGCAACATTAGCGCTGGGGCCGTCGCTGTCACCCGTCTAATTTCCAGCACATCGGGTGAGCTCACCGATACCGACATCATTTTCAACCCGCAGTTCGAGTTCTCTACGACTCTCAAGGCCGGAACCTTCGACATCGAAGGCACCCTCGTTCATGAACTCGGGCACGCTCTCGGCATGGGCCACGCCGGCTCGACGTCATCCACCATGTTCGCTACCACGGCAACTGCCTCCGCCGATCTGCGCAGTTTGGTCGAAGACGACATCGCCTTCGCACGAGGGGTCTACCCCGCCCCAGGTCTATCCGATTACGGCTCGCTGCTAATCGACGTCGCTCTCTCGGACGGGCAGCCGGCGCGCGGCGCTCTCGTTACCGCGATCGATCCGGCACACAACCGGTTGCTCACAGGCCTTACCGATGCATCAGGACGCGCGGAGATTGCCGGCGTTCCCGCCGGCGAGTACATCCTCTATGCCGAACCCGCCAACGAACCGGCGCTTCCTGGTCAGTTCAGCCAGTTCGGAGTCCTCGACTCCATCGCCACGACCGTCGCAGGCGGACCCGACGTGCCGACCGTGTGGTCTGTCTTGCCGGGCAATGCTACCGCCGCGGCGCTCACCCTTAAGCCTGGTTCAGATGCGCTCAACTTGGTTGGAGCCGGAGGTTCCGAGGTTGGCGGGACCGTCGAAAGCGATTACGGCTTCATCGCTCAACCGGGCGGCCACTACAACTTCGAACTCTTCGGCGACGCTCTTGACGACCCCGCCATCACCTTGTCTTCCATCTCGTTTCTGGGAACAGGAGTCTCGGTGGATGGCCCTCTCGAACGCGATGAGATAGAGCTCACCGACGGCGCGATCTACCCGCTCCTCAGATTCCGGATCACCGTGTCCCCATCGGCGCCGGTGGGCAGTTTGTCGGCAATGATTCGGCTCGGCGACCAACTCGCGCCGTTTACCGGCGCTCTTGAGATCGCCGATCCGACGCCCACGCCGACGTTTCTGACCAGCGCCGTCGTCAACGCGGCCAGTTTCGAAACGCTGCCGCTCTCCCCAGGAGGGATCTTCTCCATCTTTGGAGAGAATCTAGCTCCCGTCGAGGGTTTTGGCTTCTTCGACCCACTCTCGGGCAGGCTTATCGAGTCGCTGCGCGGCGTAACCGTGCTGGTCGACGACCGGCCCGCGCCGCTGTTTTATGTCAGCCCCGGACAGATCAATGCGCAGGCTCCGCCGGAACTGCAATCCGACGGTTTCGTTTCGGTTCGGGTGTTGCGAGAGCACGCAGCCAGTGCGAACGTCCTAGCCCCTGCCGCCGCCTCGTCACCTGGCGTGTTCGTTCATCCCGATTCCACGCGCGCCATCGCGCTCAATCAGGACGGCACATTGAATTCCACCGCCAATCCGGCGGACCGCGGAAGCGTGCTCACCTTCTACTTGACGGGCGCCGGGGCATTCTCTCCAGGCCTTGCCGCCGGACAACCGGCGCCGCTGCCGCCGCCCCTCCATCATGTTGCGCCACGCGTAGAAGCAACAATCGATAATCTGCCCGCCGCCGTCGAATTCGCCGGCGCCGCTCCCGGATTTGCCGGTCTGGTTCAGATCAATGTACGCATCCCGGCGTTGGCGTCGATCGGGGACAATATCATCCTGCGCGCCATAGCCGGCAGCGCCGCCAGCCAACCAGGCACAACGATTTCGATTCGCTAAAACGTCGGCTTCGGAATCGGGTTGATTCCGTCCGTGCGGATGTCTTGTCCGATCTCGAGCTTCAAGGATTGGATCAGCCCCTGGATATAGCCGAGAGCAAAAGAAAAGCCTTGCATCCCGCCGGGGTCGTCCGGGTGTGTCGGCATGTGGTCAGGCATGAGCATGCCGTCGTAGTCCACTTCGTAAAGCGTCCGTAGCACTTGCGGCATCACCATGTCGCCTTCGTCCGGGTAAACCTCGATGAAGTTGTCCCGCTTGCCGATGATGTTGCGGAAGTGGATGTTGAAAATCTTCTTCATGCCGCCTAGCTTGCGGATTACGTCGTGGATCTCATTCGCGGGATCCTGCAACATTTCCGCCGTCGTGCCTAGGCAGAGATTAAAGCCGTGATACGGGCTATCGGAAAGCTCCGCAAAGCGGTACAGGCCTTCCGGCGTCCCCAGGACTCGTACCACGCCTTGGTATCCCTCCGGCGGCATGCCTGGGTCGTGAGGATGACAGGCAATCCTGACCTGATTCGCTTCGGCCACGGGGATGACGTTCTCGACGAAGTGCGTAATGCGTTCCCACGCCGTATCGGCATCGACGTTACCGGCCCGCGTCAGAGCGGGCTCCGGCTTCGCTTCGGAGAGTTTCCACGTCGAATAGCTCGATCCGCCGCGACCAGGCGTGCGTTCCGTTCGCACAACGCCCAACAGCGACATGTTGTACTTGATCGCCGGAATGCCGGCCGCTTTGCAACTTTCAATGGTCTTGTTGAAGTCGTCGATATCACGCTGACGTCCGGGCTCCTTGCCGAGCACCACATCGCCGCGCTCCTCGCGATCGATATGGCTAGACGGCAGGAACGGCGCGGTCAGCATATCCGCGGTGATGCCGAACGATTCGCACTTCTCGCGAAGTTGCACGAGTTCTTCAGCCGTATAGAAGCCGCGTTCGGGAAACGGCGGACGCTCCAACGAAGCGCAAACGTGATTCACGCCGTGGCGTTTTAAGAGCGACAACCATTCGTCCGTGGTCGGGCGTTGCTCGCCGGGGTAAAGCCGTACCGGCTTCTCCTCAGCAGTCGGCTTCGCCGGCGCGGCGGCGGTCTCCGGAGTGGGCTGGCATCCCGCCAGAGCTGCGACGCTGGCCGCAGCCGTACCGGTTGTTAGGAACTTGCGGCGATCCATAGCGTCTGAGATCAGACCACGGCGGACCGAACGGTGTCAATGCCTTGTTTTGGCTTGCTTCTGCACTTCCAGGTCCGCGCGGCGCTCGCCTTGGGCGATCATGCGCTCCGCGTCAGCCAGCGATCCCAATCCGCCTCTCGCCCCCAGGGCCTTGCAATTCAACGCCGCCATCGCGTTGGCGAACTCCAGCACCCGCTCCAGCCCCCATTCCTGCAAAACCCCATAGCAGAACGCCCCATGGAATACGTCCCCTGCACCGGTTGTGTCGAGGCAATCCACCACGAACGCCGACGAATAGTAGAACCGCCCCTCAAACCTGGCCAACGCCCCGTGCGATCCCAAGGTCATCGCCGCAACCTTCATGCCGAACTCGTTCTGAATTCTCGTCAGCGCTGTAAACGGGTCTCGTTCATGCGTCCACTGTTCGGGAAAATTCGAGCTGCCGATTAGGTAGTCCACATTCGCCAGGACGCCGTCGAAGCCGTCGTAAATCGTATCGACGTCCACCGTCACTGGAATACCCTGCTTCTTCGCCAACTGAGCCGCCTTCTGCACGGCGTGCGTATCGTGGCCGTCGATATGCAGCAGCCGCGCTCCTGCAATCCATTCCGGCAGGAGCTCCTCCGGCTCAAGCCGTAGCCGCTCGTCGCGCAGCAGGAAAACCGTCCTCTCGCCCGTCAGCCGATCCACGATGATGTAAGCCGACTGCGTCGGAACGCCAGGCCGGATCAGCACATCGTCTACGTTGACGCCTGCTTGCCGCAAGCTTGCCAGTTGCAGTTCGCCCCGGTGGTCATCACCGACGGTTCCCACGTACTTCGTCTTGAGCCCAAGTCCCTGGCAAGCGGCCACAGCGCTGGTAACCTGCCCGCCGACGCTCAAGATTTCTTCCTCCACCGTCTCTTTGCCGCCATAGGCCGGGAAACGGGGCACAATCAACAAGGTGTCCGTGGCGTTTAGCCCCACACCCACCAAATCGAACTTCTCGGGCATAACCGATAACTGTACCCAGATGCGCGGCACGATCGCACGGCTGGCCCTACAATGAGGCCCATGAGGCGCGTTTGGCTTATCGGATTCTCCACAATCGCCTTGGCCGCGTCTCTTTTCGCGCAGGGCATCGTCGGCGGCGGTTCAGTCCCTTCCGGTTCGGATGCGCGCATTGGCGGGGGCAGCATCGGTGTTCACAACCCAAACATCCTCTATCCTGGCAGCCCCAGCGGCGGCCGGCCTGGATCGATTCTGAACCCCGGTACACCGCGCTCTCCGGGCTTGTCCCCCTTGCCTGCGACTCCTGGCGCAGGCATGCAAGAGAAACCCCGTGGACACCACGGCCGCGGGCACGGCAAGGGCCGCGTCTTCGGCCGTCGAGACCAAAGGCCGATATTCGGTTACGGATACGGCGGCGTCTACATCGACTCCGGGTCTGGACCAACCGCCATGGAGCAGGAGGACGAAACCGCAACCTCCAGCGACGCCAACGTCATCACCGTGCCCCCGAACGAGCCGCAGAGGATTCCTCGCTCGCGCGTTTTCGACGTCGGTCAGACCGCTGACGGCCGGGTTACAACCAGGGATTATCCTTCTGAAGGGAATAGCCGCCCGCCGGCTGAGTATTGGTTGATTGCTCTCAAGGGAGGCTTGATCTATGCCGCCCACAGCTTCGAAGAACGCGACGATACGTTCCGCTTCCACACCTTAGAGGACAAGCAGTTTGTTGTTCCGCTGGCGGAAGTCGACCTGGCCTTTACCGAAAAGCTCAATGGCGATCTCGGCAAAGAGTTCAATCTGCGCTAGGCCTGGTATAGACTCCACATGGGCGTTTCCGTGTCCGAGGGGCGGCCGGTGAGGACTTCAAACGGCCGAAACCGTTGTTTGTAGGCCATCGACCGATTCTCGGCAATCCAATACCCCGGATAGGCGTGGGGCTTCGCCCGTGCGCGAGCGTATTCGAGCTGCACCAGGATCGAAAACGTCCCTGGGCTCAGGGCCCGCCATTCCGGGTCATAGAAAAAATACACCAAGGAGATGGCGTTAGGGGTCTCATCCATCAAAGCGACGCCGACCAACTCCCCAGCGGCAAAGTACAACCACTGGGAGGCATAGTCCCCGCCGGCAAGAAACGAGTCGTAGTAGTCATAGCCGGAAATCTTGTCCTCACTCCAGCCTCGGTGCTCCGCCATGAACCGGTGGTAACGACGGTAGAGCCCGAGGTGCTGCGGAGTCATCGATACCCGCTCGTGCCGAATCTGAATGTGCCGGTTCTGTTTCATAACCCGCCGCAGACCGGCAGTGGGCTGGAAATCGGTAGTGCAGAACCGTATGCTGACGCACCGGTCGCAACTCGCGCACACAGGACGGAAGAGCTGCCGGCCGAATCGCCGATAACCGCGCTCCAGCAGACGTTCGTATTCCTGCGCGGTCATGCTTTGGACGATCCGATACTCCAACGAGGCGGATTGCGCCGGCAAGTACGAACAAACGCGGGGCGACTCGACCAGATGCACCAGCTCGCGCATGCCCGCTCATTGTAGTCCCGCGCCGTCGGAAAGAAGCATTGACACTCCACCACGACGCGGATAGGATGGGAAGTTCGGCGGCCTTACCGGACGCCGCATATTTAGCAACTTCTTGCAGGTCTCGTTCGAGGCCCCGCCCATCCAGAACTGCTTGGGAAGAAGACTGAGGAGAAAGTCAGTGAATCTCAGACCGCTCCAGGACCGGATCATCGTCCAACGAGTTTCCGCTGCCGA
>CAZYOX010000061.1:0-14928 GCA_964649285.1 uncultured Bryobacterales bacterium
TTGGTCCAGAGTTTGATTCCGACAAAGAAAAAAACGCCGGTGTGGACCAAGGCTGACCAAGAAGCGAGCATTCCAAAGACGCCGATGCCGAGACGGTAGGATTCGCCGGTAGAGCCGACGAGCGCGAAAGCGGTCATCGTGGCGCCGAACATGGACATCAGGAACAGGAACGGACCAATCGATTGGCTGGCCACGAAGTAATCCCGGGCTGTGCCTTGGAACAGGCGCGTCGACAGCCAACCGATGGCTAGGAGCGCCACCAGGTAGACGCAGATGACCACGAGCTGCGTCATCGCGCGGAATCGTCCTCGGGCCAGGCATACTTCCCGGCGAGATGCCAAAGCACGGCGGCGAAGATGCAGTAGGCGACGTGGTAGGCCAGGCCGATGGGCATGAAGCCGAACAGGATGGTCGCGTCGTTCCAGAGCCAGAAGTCCTGGTGCAGGACGGCCAGCAGAATCAGAGCGACGTAGGTGAGCCGGCGAGCCATGGAGAAGTCAGATAGCGTAGGGCGGATTCTGGCCAGGGTAACAAGAGCGGTCGGGCTTTCGCGAGTACGGGATCTGCTCGCGCATCCGGTTACCATGGGCTCTTATGCCCGTTGAGCCAGGTACCGTAAACGCGCCGGAATTTCCGGCTGACGCTGAGTGGTTGAATACCGACCGCCCGCTGCGCATCCAAGATCTGAAAGGCAAGATCGTCTTGCTCGATTTTTGGACCTACTGCTGCATCAACTGCCAGCACGCCTTGCCCGACTTGAAGCGGTTGGAGCGGAAGTACGGCGACTTCTTGGTCGTCATCGGGGTGCACTCGGGCAAGTTCTTGGCGGAGAAAGACGCTGAGAATATCCGCCAGGCGATCCTGCGGCACGACATCGAGCACCCCGTGGTGAACGATCCGGAAATGAAGATTTGGTCCGAGTATGCGGTGCGCGCCTGGCCGACGATGATGCTGATCGATCCGCGGGGCAAAGTGATCGGCAGCCATAGCGGCGAGGACGTCTTTGAGGTTTTTGACCCGGTCATCGCACAGATGGCCGAGCACTTCGGAGGAGAAGGCTCGCTGAACCGCCAGCCGTTGCCGGCGACCTTGGAGCGCGAGCGGGAGCCAGCGTCGATCTTGGCGTTTCCGGGGAAAGTGTTGGCCGATGCCGACGGCGGGCAGTTGTTCATCGCCGACACAGGACACCACCGCATCATCGTGGCCTCGCTCGACACGGGCGCAGTGCTCGACGTGATCGGCACGGGCGAGCCGGGGTTCACCGAGGGAGCCTTTGAAGAGGCGCAGTTTCGCGGACCGCAAGGCATGGCGCTGGAGGGCGACTTGCTCTACGTTGCCGATACGGAAAACCACGCGATCCGGCGGGTGGACTTGCGTGCGCGCAGCGTGGTGACGATCGCCGGCAACGGGCGCCAGGACCCGGACTTCAATAACCTGCCGGGACCGGCGCGGGGACGTCCGCTGAATTCACCTTGGGACTTGGAGATTGCTTATGGCGTGATGTTCATCGCCATGGCGGGGGCACACCAAATTTGGGGCCTGGATTTGGAGGAATTCTATATCGCAGGGCATGCGGGCTCGGGAGATGAGGACCATCGCGACGGTCCGCTGCTCGCAGCGTCGATGGCGCAGCCGAGCGGGCTGACGCACGATGAGAATCATCTTTTCGTCGCCGACAGCGAGACCAGTTCGATTCGCGCCGTGAATCTCGACCCGCGCGGCGGCCATGTGAAGACGGTTGTAGGAGAGGGTTTGTTCGACTTTGGCGATGTCGACGGCGGACCCGATGTCGCGCGCTTGCAGCATCCGCTGGATGTGGAGTACGCCGAGGGCACGCTGTTCGTCGCCGATACCTACAACAACAAGCTGAAGGCGATCGGGCTGCACACGCGCACTTCGCGGACGTTTGCGGGCGACGGCTTTGCGGGCCTGGCGGACGGCGAAGCTTTGACGGCGCGTTTCGATGAGCCGGGCGGGTTGAGTTCGGCGGACGGCAATCTGTATGTGGCCGACACGAACAACCATGCGATTCGCGTGGTGAACATTGCGTCGGGAGAGGTCTCGACGTTCGCCCTGCGCGATGCTGACCGGTTGGCGCTGCTTCGCCGCGGGGTCAAGAAGCTGGGGCTGGTGCGTTGCGGCGCCGGCGCGGTGAAGCTATCGCTCGACTTGAGTCTGCCTGAGGATGCACACATCAATCCCGATGTGGCCTCGCAGGTCGAGATCGTGCGGGGCGGCGAAACGACGGTGCTTGCCGTGGACAGGCTGCCGGTGGAAGCGCGCCTGGACGTGCCGGAAGGCGAGACAGCACTGACGGTCAAGACGGCGGTTTACTGGTGCCGCGATGCGCGGGCCGCGTTGTGCTGCTACTCGATGGAGACCTACGAGTTGACGTTGTTGGCCGAGCGAGGCGGCCCGGCACGGGTGAGCATCACGCTCTAGTGTCAAATTCAAACCAGAACGACTGGCTGGCTCACGAGACGTGTCCAGGTCATGGGCCCGCAGCGGAGAACAACCGCGGATGCAGTACGGAAACGAGGAGGCGCGGCCGCTCGGCGTCGCCCCTTCGGGGCTTTGGGGGACGAGTTGGCTGCTGGGCCACATGGTGAACCCGGGCTGGCGCCGCGGGGCTGTTGATTCCTTCGCCCCTGCGGGGGCTAAGCTGACTCGAGTTTTGAGCCACACGTTGACCAACGTGTTTCAGGTCGTATTTGCGACGAAGAACCGCGGGACCGACGTCAATGGCGGTCTCGAACAGGCGCTGACGGATCTCACGCGCAAGCTCAAGACCAACTCGTCGCGTCGGGTGCGGGCCGCCCTTCTTACCGTGCGTGAGTATGAGTTGGCTTCGTTGTTGGAGCGCAACGAGATCGAGTTTGATAAGAAATATTTGTGGGAGCACCCTTGATGCTCCGCCACTCCGGAGCTCAGTCCCCCGAATGAAACCCAGGGCGTAGGTTCGAGAATGCAGCTTACTGCGAAGCTTCGTTAAAGGAACGCTCGATGTTGTCGTTGGGGTCGGTCGAGACCGCGTGGTCGCGCCAGAGCCAGCGCATGGCTTCGGGCAAGACGGCGCCGGATTGCTTTTGGCTGTGGCGTCCGATGCCCCAGGTATAGTTGACGTCGTAGCCCTTCTCGGTGAGCGCCCGCGCCATGCGGACGTTGTTGTAGAACCAGTCGCGCTCTTGGTTGTAGGCGCCGTCGCGTCCCATACCGCGATTGTCGTTGCGGCCGTCTTGCAAGAAGACGCGCAGCGGCTTGTGGTCGGCCTGCATGATCATGTCCGGGTACCGGTTGCCGCCCCTGCCGCCGAGGTTCACAAATGTTCCGATGAAGCTTAGCACCTTGCGAATGTGATTGGGGCGGAACCAGGCGGCGGTGAAGGCCGCGATGGCGCCGGAGCTGGAACCGGCGATGCCGCGCTGCGCTGGGTCGTCAGAGATGTTGTATTCCTTCTTGACGGCCGGCAGCAGTTCGTCGACGATCACGCGCGCATAGCGGTCGTCCACCGTGTTGTATTCGTCGGGACGGTTGCAGCAACGGTCGCCCCAATCGCTGATGCTGGGTTCGGTCTGTTCGGGCGTGCGGCCAGGGTTGATGAAGACGCCGATCATGACGGGAATCTCACGGCGATAGATCAGGTTGTCCATCACGTTGTGGGCGCGCAAGTCAGCGTCGGGGTTCATGTATGCCTGGCCGTCGTTGTAGATCATCAACGCTGTAGGCTGGGCGGAATCGTATTGGGCGGGTACGTAAACCCAATAGGTGTGCTGCGTTCCGGGCCAGACTTGGCTGGGGATGACGAAAGGGCCGTCGATGCGTCCCTTGGGCACGCCCTCTTGAGGCAACGAGTCAGGTCCGAGGCGGTACTGCGCATCGGGGGCGGGATTGGGGCCTTCAGGAGGCCTTTGAGCAAAAATTATCGCGGCGGAGGCCAAGGAAAGCAGCAGGGTGAGGGGCAGTCTCATCGTGGAACTCCAAGAAAACAAGCGTGTTCAGGTTAGCAGGAGCGATGGGGTGTCGCTAGTAGAAACACTTGTAACAAAATGACGTCAATGCTCCACTCTGCCATTTTTCTTGGTATCATTGATAAATAGACGTCACGGAAGCCCGCTCGAAAGAGCGGGCTTTTTTGTGTTTAGCAAAGGCGGTCAGCGGCCGCCCAGTACGATGCCTAGGCTGCCGGTGAACGATAGGTTCACGTCCTGGATGCCCAAGCGTAACCTTGGCTCAAAGAACACGCGGTCGGTAATGTTGAGGCGGACTCCGCCGCCGAGTAAGGCCTCCGCATCCGTCTGTTCAAAGCTGCGGGCGCGGTGGCTAAAGACGCCGACGCCGCCCATCGCGAAGGGGCTGATGGCCGCATCGCTGTCTTTGAAGTGGTAGACGAGGTTGGCGACGCCGACGTGGTCCTGGTCAAATTCGCTGCCGCGCATATAGAGATACTCCGGCTCGATCGCCACGCGGTCTGTCACGTAGTAGCGTAGGGATCCGCCGATCACGCCATGCGTGGGGCCGTCTAGGAAGGCGGAACCGCCTGCGGTGATGATGCCGTCGACTTCGCCCGCAAAGGCGGCGCCGGCAAGAGACAAGGCGAGAAGGGAAGCGCGTGCTAGTTGAGTCATATGCCCATACGACGCTTGGCCCCTGCTTTTGGGTTTCACGCCGGGCTCCCGAGGGGGCAACTGATGGCCGAGGGCAGAGAAATACGTTACACGTGTAACAAGACGACGTGGAAAAACGCCCGGCCCACAAATCGCGCTATCATCAAAAAATAGGTTGCAAAAACGAGGCCCGCTCGAAGAGAGCGGGCCTTTTCCTTTGGCGGCTAGCGCGGCCCCACGGGGATGGTCACGACGTTGCTCCTGGCACCGCCGATCTCCAAGCAAACCTCGTGTTCTCCTTGGGAGAGCCGCTTCGGCACGATGAAGTTCAATTGGTAGTACCCGACAGATCCGGGAGACAGGCCGCAATACTCGACTTCGCTCAGTTGGCCGCCCACTCGCACTAGGGCGCGACGGGCGGTCCGAGAGAGCGGGGCGTCCGTCGCGGGAACCCCATCGCCAGGAGGCGGCACGACGGGTCCAAGGCCAATGGCCCAAACAGTGACCCGGCCGCCTGGCCTGGCCGGATCGGCCGGAGAGACCGGGGCCCAGTTGGGATGGGCGAACTTACCTCGTCCGCTGCCGGACTCATCGAGCGAGGGTAGCCCAGGCGCCGCGAGGGATAGGAAGACCTTTTCTTCCGCAGTGGTTCCGCTGGGCGTCTCGACAACGAGGCTGGCTTTGCCCCGTGCGGCGGAGAATGGCGGTTGAAACACGATGCGTTCGGGCGAAATTTCTCCCAATGGCGCCGGACGTCCGTTGAGCAGCACGCGCACTCCGCCAATCTCAAGCGGCCAGGCGCCCTCGCGAGAACGGACTTCGTCTTTGGCCAGGTTCCGGCCCTTCAAGACGGCTAGCGTGCCAGGACAAAGATCCGCTGAGGAGGTGAGCAGATCCCCATAGCCGAGAATCTGCGGTCGGAGACTGTCTGCCTGCGGGGCGCAGCTGGCGGCGGGCGACTTGCGTGGCAAGTGGAGCAACTCCTCTTCGACTCTCAAGCGACGCAAAATTCGATTCAGGTGGACGCGGCCGAAATAGGGATTGGCGCGCCCGCAATTTTCGCAAGCATAGTTGGGCAAGACGTACCGGAGACGCACCTTCTGCATTAAGTCGAGCCAGCCGCCGCTGTGGCCCATACCGCAAAAGGCGCAAACGTTGATGTGAACCTCGCTGGGCAGCGAGTGAAGCGAGGCCTGCTGTTTGCCGAAGTAGAAGCCCCAGCCATAGATGGAGAGGCGCGTGCCGAGCAAGGCGTCCGCCGTTCGGAACACGACGTTCGCGCCTACGGCGAGTGAGGCCTGCATGGCGGGCGGCAGCCTGGCTAACTTCTGGTAGCGGTCGGAAAGCTTGCCGGCGGCCTCCCGCGAAGCGTTGAGATAGATGAAAGAGCTGTACAGCGGAAACGAACACAACAACTGAAGGTCCGTACCCGTTTCGATGGCTTGTTGGAGGCCGTGATGCGTGTAGCGCTGCAGATGACCGCCGCCAGCCGTAAGCCAGCGATAGAGGTCGTCCGAAAAAGCAAAGCCGTCGGGCACGGATGCAAAGAGGATGCCGGATGCGTTCAAAACGCGGCTGACTTCGGCGGCAGTTTTTCGTGGATCTTCGACATGCTCGAAGACGTGGTTGGCGACCACCAGATCGACCGAACCGGAATCGAGAGGCAAGCTCAGCCCCGAGCCCAGCAGGTAATGGATGCGACCGCCGGCCATTCGCCGCCGAGCCTTGGCCGAATCGAAGATCCATTCGTCGAGGGCTAGGATGCTTGCCCGACTAGCATCGTAGGAAAAACTTCCCGGTCCGCAGCCGAGATCCAGGATGCGGCAATTAGCGTTAAGCCGCTGCAGCAAATCTTGCAAGCGACCCTCCCGATAGACTTCTCAAGAATTCTTTCGCCTGGTTGCCTAGCCGCGGCTGATGAATTCGATGGTGTGGCCGTCGGGGTCGGCGCAGAAGATCTGGCGAAAGCCCAGATGGTCGTTCCTGCCGAGTTGGTAGGGGACCCCCGCGGCGTCCAGGGTGTGGCTCACGGCGTCCATGTCTTTGACTTCCAGGGCCATGTGATCGGCGCGGGTTGGCGCTGCGGAGGAGGCTCGGTTGGCCGTTTCCTGCTCGATCAAGTGCAGGGCGCGGTCGCCGATGCCGAACCAGGCGCCGGGGAAATCGAAGGCTGGGCGCTCGATTTCGGGCAGGCCCAGCACGTCGCCGAAAAAGCGGCGCGAAGCGTCGACATCCTTTACGGCGAAGGAGACGTGGTCGAGGCGTGCGATTTCGATCATGAGTTCGTCAGCATAGCGCAACAGTTGCCGCCCACGACGACAGGCTCCTTGGCGGCAGCGGCGCCCTATAATTCCGAGACCGGTCGCAAACCACCGGCCGGTGCAAATGCACCAGCGCCGGAGGCGGCGGGCTGGAGCTAAGTGCAACGTTCCCAGCGTTTCGGTACGTCTAACGCGATGGAACGCAAATTGCACGTTAGGCAGCGGCGCAGCGTCCCGCCGGAGGTAAGAGAAACATGAGACGAACCATCCTGACAATTTTTGTCCTCGGAGCGATGGTCGGGTTTCTACCGGCAGCTTCCGCTCAGCAAGAGACCGAAGCCGGACCCGCCTTGGGCGTGGCACGCATTAGCCTAACGAACGGAGACGTTTCAACGAAGCGAGGCGACTCAGGCGACTGGGTGGCCGCGACCGTGAATGCTCCGGTCGTGGAAGGCGATACGGTGGCGACCGGCTCGGGATCTCGGGCCGAGATCCAAATGGACTATTCGAACTTGGTTCGGCTCGATGCCGAAACCGAGGTCGTGATGGCCAACCTTGGCGAGCGCAACTTTCGGGTGCAGGTGTTTAACGGCCGCGTGACGTACTCCGAACTCCGCGGCGGGGAAGCGGACGTCGATATTGAAACGCCGCATGCCGCTATCCGCCCGCACAAGAACGGCCGTTACGAAATCGAAACGCGAGCAGGCGAAACCGTAATCCAAGTGCGCAAGGGGCAAGCGGAGGTCTTTACCTCGGAAGGGACGGAGACCGTTAATCAGGGCCGCATGCTCGTCGTCCGGGACAGTCCGGAGGGCATTCAGGTGCGTCTTGCGAGCGATGAACCGCGCGGCGATTGGGACCGCTGGAACGAAGATCGCGACGAGCGCTTGTCAGATGTTGAAAGTTACCGCTACGTGAGCAGATCGGTGGTCGGCGCGGGCGACCTGGACGGCTATGGCGATTGGCGCTACGTCTCGGGATACGGCTACTGCTGGTATCCGCGAGTCGCGGTCGGTTGGGCGCCGTACCGCCACGGCCATTGGGGCTGGGCGCCGTACTACGGTTGGACATGGATTGGCTACGAGCCGTGGGGCTGGGCGCCTTATCACTACGGCCGTTGGTGGAATCATCCCTCCTACGGGTGGGGCTGGTATCCAGGCGACCGGCACTACTATCAACCTTGGCGGCCCGCCTTGGTCGGCTTTTTCGGCTATGGCGGACGCGGGGGCTGGTCGGTTGGCGTAGGCTTCGGCAGCGTCGGATGGGTTCCGTTGGCTCCGGGCGAGATTTACTACCCGTGGTATGGCCGCAGAGGCTATGGCGGACGCAATTCGACGATCATCGTCGACAACAGCGTCAACATTTATAACGACTACCGCAACGCTAGGGTGAGCAACGGCGTGACTGTTGTCGACGCGCGCGGTTTCTCTCGCGGACGTCTCGACAACGTGCGCAGCTTGAACCGCAACGAGCTGGCCAGGGCTTCCGCGGTACGCGGAAATGTGCCGGTCGTGCCGGAAAGACAGGCGCAAGGCTCGATCCTGCGCAATATCCGAACAAGCGCTTCGAGCGCCCAGCCGGGTTCGGCAAGGCGAGCGACGTTCAGCCGAAACAACAACGTCCGCCAGGCGGCTAGCCCGAGGCGGCCGTCCTTCGACGAGCAGCGCCGGCAGATGGCCGCGTCGGTCCGCCAGATCCGCACGCAGGACGCCGCGACTAGCTCGCGAGGCAACGCTGCGGCCAGGCAATCTGCAACACGGAGCGCGCCGCGCGCCAACGGTTCGGTGAGATCCGCGGGAGAGGCGCGATCCTCCCGCCGGACAGAGGCCGCGACGCGGTCCGGTGTCGTCTCTCCGCGGAATTCTCCGACGTATTCCGCGCCCGACCGCCGTACTAGCGACAGACTCGACCGGGGTAACAACGGCGTAGACAGGGGCGCCGGGGTACGCGGTTCACGATCGGGCACGTCCGCTACGCCGCGTGGCGACGCGAGAACGCGCTCCTCGGGCCGGGGAACTCAACTGCAGCCTCGGGACAACAACATAGATAGGGGCGGCGTCAGGTCAGGGTTGCGGGATACGACCGTCGCGCCGCCGCGCAGCGGGACCCGTTCTGTGGATCGCGGGAGCATCCAGCGGCGGAATAACTCCATGGATAACGGGCCGTCGATGCGTGACAGCCGTTCTTCGCGCGCGCCGTCTCGCACCGAGTCGCGAGTCGATAGAGGTTCCTCCCGCTTCGATGGTGGATCCTCGCGCGTTCGCGGGTCCGATTATTCGTCGGGCCGCGGACGCATTCCGCGGGCAACCGCGCCCTCGTCTTCGGGCCGTTCGCGTGCACCTGAGATTCGCTCCACCGACCGTTCTCCGCACATCAGCCGGCGGTCGGGCTCCAGTTCGCCGAGGATGAGCGGGCCTTCCCGGTCGAGTCGTCCTGCCCCGCGGGCCAGCTCTCCGTCGCCGCGCATGAGCTCGCCGCGAATGTCGGGCGGCGGCGGTCGCGGCGGTTCGGGCGGAGGCATCCGAGGGGGCTCAGGCGGCAGCCGCGGTCCGCGCCGCTAAACGCGCCCAGGAAGGGTCAGACGCGAAAAAGGCCGTGAGCTAAGCTCGCGGCCTTTTTGCTTCTCGATCCATGTAGGGTTACTGCTTCTTCTTCGGCAGCGGCACTTTCGGCTCCCCGAGTTCGGTTGTGGCGATGCTCATCGAAGGCATGCCGAGCGTGGCGCCAACATCGGCCAAGGCATCCAGATCGATATCGCCGACTAGGTTGAGCACCGTGATTTCGCCTGGATCGGTTGAGATGACTGTGACTCCGTTTGGCGAGGTCCCATCGGTCGACGTAAACGAATAGACAGTCAAGCCCTTGTTCAGCTTTTTGTCCTGAACGTCGATCATCGGCGCCCAACCGCCGTTGGTCATCTGGCTGCGGATGTTGGTGACCGCGCCTTCTTCGTACGAATTGCCGGCCGCGAAGCGAAAGGTCTTGCGGTAGATCCCTTTAATGCCGCTCAAGACGGACTTGACCGAACCGCCGATCCCCTCGCGAATCGCCAGCAGCTTGCTGCCTTCCTGCAACGCCTTGCCGTCGAGGTTGACCTCAACAACCTCATCGGCCTGACCTTTCAACTCTTCGGTATCGACCTCGAGCTTGGCGGACGTAAAGCCCCAAGCCGGCATCGACAACATCATTGCAAGTGCGAGACTTCCCCATCGTCTCATTGAACTACCCCCTGTGGATGCGAACCCCTTATCTCCGCACGCGCCTGATTCATCTTTTGACCAACCAGCAAAAGCGTCTCATAGAGCTGCGCTTCGGCCGCTTCGGCCTGCAGGCGGTTGCTTCTCCGCTGCTCCACGACCACGCCGATGGTCAACGACGCGGCGAGCGCCCCCACGGCGGCCCATCTCCAATACCGTTGGTTCTTTCGCGGTCTGAAGGCGATCACCTTTTGCTCGGGCCCGTCCGCGGACTCGCCGCGCACTTGCTCCATCACCCGGGAGGTGAAATCGGACGCGGGCTCGCGGCGCGCCAGAGTGCGCCTCAGCTCAAGCTCGAACGGGTCCATAGACCACCTCCTCCGCCAGATGGGAAACCTTGGGCCGCAGGCGATCCAGCGCCCGGCGCAGCGTCGTTTTCACCGTGTTGACCGGCACATCAAGCGTTTCCGCGATCTCCGTCAGCTTCAAATCCTCTTGGAACCTCAAAATCACCACCAACCTCATCTTGTGCGGCAGCGCCGCCACTTTGGATGCCAGCGCGCCCTGCAGCATTAAGTCCCGCACTTGCGGATCAATGCCCGGTTCCGGAGCTTCCTCAAGAGGTTGGTATCGACGATGCTTCTGTCTCCTGCTCCAATCGATGCACTTCCTGGTCACGGTCTGCCGCAGCCAAAAAGCCAGGTGCTTGTCCGACTCAATGCGGTTGAGGTTGCGATACAAGTCCAGGTAGGCGTCTTGTGCGATATCTTCGGCGATGGAGCGGCTATGGAAGAAGTTGTAAACCAGCGAGTACACCATTGCCTTGTGCTTATCCACAAGCACCGCGAACGCTTCCTGATCTTGAAGCGCTCGGTCGAGCAATTCTCGGGATGCTGGGACGTCTTGCATCCGTTTCCTAGGGCTCGTTACGCGCCACCGGCTGAGACTGTTTCAGCATGCTGGTAGAAATCTGCCGCTCCCCGCCACATATACTCGAGAACGTCGCTCAGGGAGTGGTCGGAGTCTACAAGATCTAACTGTACATTAGGCTTTCCCCAGGCGAACCGGACCGAGAGGTCCGGGCTCACGTCCTCATCACGCTTGCCGTGGTAGATCAAAGTCGGTTGACGCACGTCGGGGAACTGGTCAAACCACATTGCGTCCTCGTAGAACTCGTAGCCGAGCGGCCTCAACTCGCTGGCGCCATAGTGATAGACCTGAATTGAACCGGTGCGCTCCCATTCCGCCATTCGCTGCTTTCCGAGGCGATCTTCCCAGCCGCGCGGGAAGCCGAAGGCCGGAGCCAGGAGTACTAGACGCGGCGCGCGCTCCGGATGCAGCGAACCGTAGATCGCCGCGAGGTATCCCCCAAGGCTTGACCCGACGATCATTACCGGATCGAGTTCACGAGCCAGTCTGTCGATCAGCTTGAGCTGTTTGGTCAAGGTGAGCCGGGTGAAGTCTCCCTCGGCCAGATCGGGGCAGTAGACAGTGGCGCCGACTTGCGCGAACCGATTGGAGAAAAAGCGCGCCTTGTTGGACAGCGGTCCGGAAGCGAAACCGTGGAGATAGAGGATGTTGGGCATTGCGGCGGCCCTACAGTCAGTCTAACTTCGGCTAGACGTCTAGAAACGCTGCTCAGCCGCGGTGATCTTGCTCAAGCGGCGGTTGTGCCGTTCTTCGCCCGAATAGTTGGCCGTTAGGAACGCCTCGACGACTCTCTCCGCCGTCGTGATGCCGATCACCCGGCCGCCGATGCAGAGAACGTTCATGGCATCGTGCTCCACGCCTTGGGAGGCTGTATAAGTGTCATGACACAGCGCGGCCCGCGCCCCTTTCACCTTATTGGCTGCAATGGACGCGCCCACGCCCGAGCCGCAGGCGACAATGCCGCGGTCGGCCCGCCCAGCCGCGACGCCTTCGGCCACAGCCAGGGCGAAGTCCGGGTAATCGTCAGCCGGATCTTCCTCGAAGGCGCCAATATCTTCGATTTCATGGCCCGCCGCTTGCAACAACTTGACCAGATGTAGTTTGAGCGAAAAGCCGGCGTGGTCGCCGCCGATCAGGATCTTCATTAGCCCCCGATTGTACTTCGCTCCGGGCCTGAAAAGCGCGGAGGTCGCCTAGGTTCGTCGAACTGCCGCCAAATATTTGCCAAGCGTCGGCGCATGCCAGGCCCGCGGATTGATATCGTGAAGCCGTCATGAGGTAACCTGAGCCCGCGTATGGGTATCTAACCTCACAGGACGCCTGCGGGCGAGGCGGGATCAATCAGATGAGGAAGTTACTAGGCATAGGATTGGGCCTCGCGGCCGCGACAGCTGGGTTATTGATCTACCAGCAGATGGCTTCCGCCCAGGTAAGCGGACCGATTGGCGGACCGCGGCGCCCTCCTATAAGCGGCGAGCCGCGTGTTCCCGGCAGGCCCCCCGAAGCGAATGGCCCCGCGTCCGATGCGCCAATCAACGCTCCTGATTTACCTCCCATAGAAACCCGCGCGCGCCGGCCCGAAGCGGCGCCCGGCGAGGTGCCATTGTTCACCACGGATGCGAACTACGTCACGGTCGACATTTCCGTGGTCGACAGCGACGGCTTGTTCATCCCAGGCATTCCGCAAGGCAACTTTCAAATTCTTGAAGACGGCGTACCGCAGAAGATCGTCAACTTCGGCATGGGCGAAGGCGCTTCGACGGTCTGCCTGTTGATCGAGTTCTCCAACCTGTTCCAACAGTTCTGGTCCGAGACGTGGTACCAAACGCTTACCGCAGCTTTCGGCTTCGTCGAGACGCTGCGGCCCGAGGACTACGTCGCCGTTGTCGCCTACGACTTGCGCACCCAAATCCTCACCGACTTCACACAAGACCGGCGAGAGACTCAGGCGGCGTTGAACTCGCTCAAGATACCTGGCTACTCGGAGTCCAATCTGTTCGACGCTCTAGGCGAAATGGTCGAGCGCATGAAGGATATTGAAGGTCGCAAGTCAATCGTGGTCATCGCTTCGGGAAGGGATACGTTCTCCAAGATCAACCTCAAGCAGATTCGCCAGATCATCCAGGAAGGCGGCGTCACGATTCACAGCATCGGGTTGATGCAGGCGTTGCGCGATTACTACGACGCTCGCGGAGCGATGGGTCCTATCGCGCGGATGGACTTTTTGCAAGCCGACAACCAATTGCGGACCTTCTCTCGCGAATCGGGCGGCCTGTCTTTCTTCCCGCGATTCTATGGCGAATTCCCCAGCATCTTCCAAACGTTGAACTACGTGATGCGTAATCAATATACGGCCGTCTATCAGCCGACCAATACGCTGCGCAACGGCGAGTTCCGCAAGATTGAAGTGCGCCTGGTTGATCCACAAGGCAATGAGCTGCGGATGACCGACCAGAAGGGCAAGCGGGTCAAATATCAAATACTCCACAAGGACGGCTACATCGCTCCGCGCGAAGTCGAGTAGCCCGGAGAATCGCTATCGACGACGTAGACGCGGCACATTGTTTTGAGGCTGAGGCGAACAACGCCAGGCGCACGGCCGGCCCTTCAATCCAATCGGTCGAACCCCCCTGGATAGAGGAGCTTTGCACGCCGTTGACGCCCCTGTTTTTTGGTTGATACTCTGCCATACCTGCGCGGCAATACGGCGCCGCGCGACGAACGAGACATGGGTCAAAAACAGCCGCGAATACTTTTGATTGACGACAACCGGCATGGCATGGTCGCCCGTCGCGATCTGCTCGAAGCGAAGGGATTCGAAGTCAAGACGGCCGCTTCAGGAGCGACAGGTCTGCGTGCGTTCGACGACGGCGAATTCGATGTCGTCGTGACGGACTACAAGATGCCTAAGATGGGCGGGCGAGAAGTGTTGCTGGCGATCCGTGATCGCCGACCGCAAGTTCCCGTCGTGATCCTCTCCGGATGCATCGAACAACTTGGCCTTAAGGATGAGCTTTCGCAGATCGCCGACGCAGTCCTCTTTAAAGGGCCGAGCGAATTAGACGATCTCTTGCGCACGGTGTCGAAGCTGGTGAAACGCGGCGCCGGCGTTGCGCGGCAATCCGCGGAATCGAAATCGAAGCGAGCGAGCGGGAGCCGTAGGGCCTAGGACGAGCGTGGCAATGCAGATCACTTGGTTAGGCCACTCGACGTTTGAAATTCGCCTCGACTCCGGCGCGGTGATCTTGATCGACCCTTGGCTGACGAACCCGAAGTTTCCGGCAGGGTACGAGTTGAAACGAGTTGATCTGCTGTTGCTCACGCATGGCCACTTCGACCACATCGCCGACGCCGTTTCGACGGCTCAGAAATTCGCGCCGACGGTTCTGTGCAACTTCGAGATCAGCCAATGGCTGGAGTCCAAAGGCGTAAAGAATGTCGTCGGGATGAATAAGGGCGGCAAGACTTCCGCCGCCGGCTGCACCGTCGCCATGGTGCATGCGCAGCATTCCAGCTCCATCCAAGACGGCGAGCGGGTCCTCTACGGTGGCGAGCCGGCGGGGTTCGTCGTCAAAACGCCCGGAGGCCGCAGCTTCTATGATGCGGGCGACACCAGCCTCTTCAGCGACATGCAGCTGATCCGCCGGCTTTACGAGCCCGAACTGGCCATGTTGCCGATTGGAGATCTGTTTACGATGGATCCGCGCGAGGCGGCAATCGCCTGCGAGTTCCTCAGTCCGAAAAAGGTGCTGCCGATGCACTACGGGACATTTCCCCCACTCGTCGGCACGCCGGAGCAGTTGCGGCAGCTATTGGGGGCTTCATCTCCTGTAGAAGTTCTATCGCCCGAACCGGGCGAGACGATTACCTGGTAGACGCCGCAATCAGGCGGGGTCCTAGGCCCCGCCCCCCTTCCCTCTCCAGCCGAACGGAAGG
>CAZYOX010000062.1:0-14781 GCA_964649285.1 uncultured Bryobacterales bacterium
CCGCCGACTTGCGGCACACCTGACGCTCCCCGTATCTGTTAGCAGACCGGCCAGGGCCGAGCCGGATCAGGACACGTCCAACGGCCGCCATTGCGCGGCTTCCACAAGAGTAGGCGCGACATCGCGCTATCCAGGGACCCAGGACTCAGCGCGCAGGCGGACGATACAATGGCGTTAGTTCAATCGTTCTGAAGAACGCCGCGTAACTCGTGGATTTCCTCAATGCGGGCCCTTAGCTCAGTGGTTAGAGCTGCGGACTCATAATCCGTTGGTCGGGGGTTCAAGTCCCTCAGGGCCCACCAAACTCGCTCGCGTCATCCGCGCAGCGGGTCTCTGGGCGCTGGACCGGCTGACTTTCGCCTAAGCCTGCGCGGGCGCTAAGCCCCGATTCCGGCGCTCAGCAGCGAAAATTTCGGCATTGGGCCCGGTAGACGCCAATCTAGGCGTCTCACTCCGGCATGTTTTACAGACGATTCACTCCCCCCCTTTTCGGGTGAAAAAGATAGTAACTCTCCTAGGAGGTCACCCTATCCGACGACCCGGCCAACGGGCACACTGAACGGGTCGATTTCCTGAGGCAACACGCGATGAAGCTGTTCTGGCCGTTCCAAAACAAGCGCGTTCCATCACCTAGAGTCTTGTTGAGCGTCGCCCCTGCGCTGCTGGCCTTGCTCTCACTGACCCTGCCCCTCAAAGGCTACGACTATTCCCTTCGCGTCATCGGACCTCAGACCGCCACACAGGGTTATCCGCTGTACCTAAGAATCCAGGCCGCGGTGACCGAGGGCGAGAGAATGTGGATCAACTACGACGTCGATACATTCAAATTCTCGCTAGTCGGGCCTGGCGCCAATCCCGCTTGGGGCAATTCCATGTGGGGGCCAAGTCATGTGAACTTGAAGCTAGAGATCCCCCCGGGCTTCGCGCCCGGGCGCTATGCCGTGACGATTACGGCCGAAAGCGGAGGCGTTATCCATTCCGTCAAAGCCCCCGTCGAGGTCGTTCCGCCCGTGGCGATTAAGAAAAAATCGCAGAACCGGCAGTCCAACGCCAATTTCGACGAGTGGAAGTCGCATATGGTTGAGTACGGCCAAAAGCACTGCAACCAAAGCTTGATTGCAAAGTTGGGAAGTTGGGAAGGGAGCATCTGGTACTACGACGGAGACCGCGTGTACCAGCAGATGGCGAAGTACCTGCACGACGACAAGTGGTTAGACTGCGCGAGCTACTCGCGAGCTGTGTATCGGAAGTATGTGCTGAAAGCTAATGGCAAAGTGCCGGGCTACAGAGTATTCCCGCACGGCCTGTCCATGGAAGGTTCATCCGACTCCAAAAGAGCGGTGGAACTCTTGTCTACGAGCTCTAGTTTTGCCCACGCCTCCGGCGCGGTCGATGCGGGGGCATCGAGAGAGACCGCATACTTGCTCAGCACCTTCATCTTGGCCGGAGATCCCCATCAGAAACTCGCCACATCCTTTGCTCTAGGCCACCTCGACCAGTGGGTCCGTGGTAAGCCCTACCAGCCCTTCATGGTTGGTCTAACGATGGCGGCCCTGATTGAGGCCTATGAGGCAGGCGGCGATGTCCGTATCCCTCCAGCAATCCAAAAAATGCTCGACAGAATGTGGGATGAAGCATGGTCCAGGGAAAGCTCGGCGTTCAGCTATCGGTCCGACGGATCCGCCCCCGCGGCCGACCTGAACATGCTCATCGCGCCAGCCTATGCTTGGTTTTACCGAATATCAGGTGAGGGCGCCTATCTTGAGCGCGGGGATCAAATCTTCAACGGCGGAGTCGCCCGCGCATGGCTTGCAGGGGGCAAGCAGTTCTCCCAGAACTACCGCTGGAGTTTCGACTACCTGAAGTGGGCGGGACCAGGGAACTATCGCCCGCCGAGCGGGCCTCAGGCGGTGAGGCCCCCAGCAGAGGTCCCAAGACGTCCGGTCTGCGAACCGAGACTTCCGACCTTGGCCATAAGTCCGCCCAAAATTGCCCATGTGAGAACGGGCCGGGCCCAGCTGGCAATGGCCGAATACGAAGTAACGGTGTCCAACAACGACAACAGCGCTTGTGGCATCGGCTCCTTTAGCCTCTCGTTATCGCCAGTGCGTCCGACCTCCATGGAGCTAAATTTGAGCGACGTCCGTTTGAAGTTGGCCCCCGGACAGTCCTCCAAGACCCGAGTACTCGGCATTTTCAGGCAGCGGAGCGCCGGAACAACACAACTCACCGCAACGCTCTCTGGCAGCAGCCTCGGCGCGGTATCGGCGTCGCAGTGACGATCAGCTGCAACGTCCTTATGCAGACGCCGTCAACTCTCGAATCAGGGTTTCGTACCGCAAGGCTTGCGCCTCAAACGTGAACTCGCGCTCAACCCGGCCCAGTCCCGCTGCCACAAGTGCCGCGCGGAAAGAAGCATCGGACAGAAGCTTGTCCAGGCCTTCAAATACGGCTAGCGGATCTCCCGGAGCGACGAGAAGACCATTCTCGTCATCAGAAATCGCTTCGGGTACGCCCCCAACAGCTGTCGCCACCACCGGAACGCCGGCAGCCATCGCTTCCAGGATCGCGTTGGGTAGACCTTCCGTATAGGATGTCAACGCCAAAACGTCCAGATTGGGCATCAGCTTGTCGAGATTCGGCTGGAAGCCGGCCAGCGAGATGTGATCGTTAGCGCCGGCTCGCTCAATCAATGAAAGTATATCGGCCTTCATTGGACCGTCCCCGAACAACACAAACCCGACATCGCTGCGATGGCGCAGAGCCTCGATCGCGGCCTGGACAAAAATGTCGGGTCCCTTCTCAGGACTCAGCCGGCCCGCGAAGCCGACGATATGCTTGACCGGCGCCGCTACCAAACCTGTCAGGGCGACCCGCCCGGTCGGGTCTTGGCCGCCAAACCTCGATCGATCAATCGCGTTCTGAATCGTCACGATCTTCCCTGGCGGCACTCCCGAATGCCGAATCTTGTCCGACTGGGCCTTGGATACCCCGACCACGAGATCTGCATAGCGGAGAGCCAGTCGATCCAGGCGCTCGTTTATTCGTACCTTCCACGTGTGTCCCGTCCAGCCCCGAGATACCGACACGACGGGAATTCCAAGACGTCTGGCGGCGACGACGCCAAAAATGTTCGCTTTATAGCCGTGTGTGAAAAGTATCTGTGTCCGCTTAGTGCAAATAAGCTGACTTAGTTCCGCCTGCACCGCGAAGTAATGGGGATAGTTGGCAACCAGCTCAACTGCGCTCAATCCTGCCTTAGAGGCTGCATCCAAAAAAGGTCTCGCGGCGCCGCCCTCCGCAAAAGAAGCGCAGACCGTCTCGCAACGATCCGACAAAGCTCGACTAAGCCCTAGAAGTTGCCGCTCCGGGCCTCCGAGAAAGGGCGAAGCAGTCAAGTGCAGAATCCTGTACATCGAGTCGATTCAACAACAATCTGCTTGATGCCCAATAGAGTGTGCCATCGAATTGGAGGGAGCAAGCACAGTCATCTCATCCATTCCTCGTAGATGGCGACGAGACGTTCCCCGAGAATAGACCAATCATACCTAGTCCGAACGAAGTCGCGAGCGCGGTCGACGAGTGCGGAGCGATATTCTAAATCGGAAAGGCGATTCAGGGCCATGAGCCAATCCTCCGAACGGTCTGCCGGCAACAGATGCTCATACAACTCCGCGCCCAGCCCCTCGCGGCCAACAGCAGTGGAAACTACGGGAACGCCTGCTGCCATTGCCTCTAATATCTTGAGCCTTGTGCCGCCGCCGACCCGCAACGGCACGATAGCGGCCAGGGCATCCCTATAGTAGGGCCGCACATCGGGAACCGTGCCCGTGATTTCCACCCCCGGTTCCTTGCTCAACTCTCGGACCTCTGGAGAAGGGTTGGCTCCAACAACCGAAAGGAGCAACCCCTCATTCGCCTTTCGAATCGCCGGCCATTCCTCCCGAACAAACCATACGATGCCGTCAATATTCGCGTGGTAGTTCATCGATCCAACGAACACCAGGCGGCGTCCGCTCCCGCAGTTGGTTGGGGCGGACAAATAAGTCTCCAGGTCCACGCCGTTGGGTACCGTCGCCACTCGAGCCGCCGGCTGCCGCTTAACCAAGATCTCCTCTTCACGCTCGCTACAGACCACATGCCCGTCTATGTCCCTCAGCAGGAAATCCTCATACCTCTGCAACTTGCGGCTGGTCATTTGCGCATACATTCGCCGCATAAGGGGAACATTGTCCGCGTAGCGCTCCATCAGCTCCGACTCGATGTTGTGCCAGTTGCAGAAAACCGCCGGACGCGAGCCGTCGACACGACAATCGGAGATGTAACCGGCCATATGAATGCCTTCCAAGTGAACGATGTCGAACGCGTTGTTCGCGCACAAATCCGAGACCAAGCGCGACATCTGCTTGCTGGAATAGCTCAGTATGGGAAGCGGAGTAGACGTAACGATTCCGGCTATAACGTCCGTCGCTCTATGTCCGGGACCTCTCGGCAGAAACGTCGGATGAGAAAACTGAGAAAGCGCGTCGCTCGCCGCCCCGCCGGTCTGTCCTTGTTGAGAGAATCCGACTAGCGTAATATCTGCTCGTTTCGACAGATGCTTGAGGAAATAATAATCCCTCAGCTTAGCGCCAGACGTAAGAGGCCAACTCTCGCGCGGAGTCAAATAAAGTATACGCATCATTGCCGCGCGATATCGCCGGAGCGCTCCGCCGAACAATCCCGGACCAGCTCCAAAGAACCCATCCCAGGTGGTTGCCGCGCCGTCCGCCGGTCAAACCTGGCAATTATAGGATAGCTTAAGACCGCGTCTCGGACCTCCAGTTCAGGTTGTTCCGCACCGGCAACCGTCATCGACTAGGTGCTTTGGCCGAAACCGCAAAGCCGCGTCGGCCCTTGTTTGAGCGCCGCCGGCCTTACAATCCAGTACGGCCAAACCAGGAACAGCTCCAGTATTCGCCTGATTGACACCTAACGCGCCCACTTCCTAACATTGGGCTAGCCTGCCGTTCTACGGCTCCGCGATAGATGCTGTTTAATAGCCTGGAATTCTTGATTTTCCTGCCGACGATGCTTGTAATCTACTGGCAGCTTCGTGACGAAAATCAAAATCGTCTTTTGCTGGTCGGCAGCTATATTTTCTACGGCATGTGGGACTATCGCTTTTTGTCGTTGCTGATGTTCTCGACCGTGTTTGATTTTTATGCCGGACAACTGATTTATCGCGCGCACCAACAGGAAAGCCATCATGGCCAGATCTCAGCTCGACGCTACCTTATCGCTAGCTGCGTGGTCAACCTCACTCTTTTAGGCATATTCAAATACTACGATTTCTTCGTCTTAAGCCTTGAGGAGGTTCTGCAATCCTTCGGCGTGTCAGCGTCGATGCCTCTATTGCGCGTCATCCTCCCCGTCGGCATCTCGTTCTATACGTTTCAGTCGATGAGCTACACGATCGACGTTTACAGGCGAGAGTTGAAGCCAGCCGACAGACTTCTTGACTTTGCTTTATACGTCTCGTTCTTCCCGCAATTGGTGGCCGGTCCGATTGAACGAGGCAAGACCTTAATTGGCCAAGTCATTGCCCCTCGTCATCGCGACGGAGAGCGCGAGGTGGAAGGCATCCATTTATGCTTCTGGGGTTTTTTTAAAAAGGTCTTCATCGCCGACAATCTCTCGCCCATCGTGGACCAAGTATTCGCTAGTAATTCGGCGACCGGATTCGAGGTGATGTTGGGCGTTTACGCGTTTGCGATGCAAATCTATTGCGACTTCTCCGGCTACACGGATATCGCGCGAGGCGTGGCCAAACTGTTCGGTTTTGAGTTGATGCTCAACTTCAACCTGCCCTACTTCGCCACATCGCCGTCTGATTTTTGGCGACGTTGGCATATTAGTCTATCCGGCTGGCTGCGAGACTACCTCTACATTCCTCTAGGCGGCAGCAGAGGCTCTTTCGCCTTCACTTGCCGCAATCTCATGATCACGATGCTCCTAGGGGGCCTGTGGCATGGCGCGGCATGGAACTTTGTTCTCTGGGGGCTTTATCACGGCACGCTGTTGGTGGTGTTTCGGGCGGGAGAACGTTCCTCTTTGGGCCGGCTGGCGGACCGCCTGCCGGTTTGGATTAAGGTTGTCGCCATGTTCCCGCTCACCTGCTACGGATGGCTGCTCTTCCGAGCCGGATCGTTAGAACAGATTCGCTCGTTCTCTCTGGCTTTAGTTCAAAATTTTGGCATTGTTCACTGGGACGCGGTCATCCAGACGGGCTGGCTAGTTGCTCCGCTCCTGATCGTACAGCTCATTCAAGCGGCGTCGGGACGCCTCCTTTTTCTGGATTGGCCCTGGGTTCGTGCTCAATATAAAACCGTCTGTTACGCGTGTATGGTGTACGTGATGCTATTCCATGGAGCTACTTCTCAGAGCTTCATCTACTTCCAGTTCTGATGTGGACCCTATGAAGACAGCGAGCCGCTTCGTGAGTATTCTGCTGATAGCGGCCTTCACCATGGAGGTCTGTGCTCGAATAGACGATTGGTATACCTACGACGCCGATTTCTTTAGCTCTCATTCGATTGATAATCTCTACTATCGGGATGAATTGGGCCGCTGGGGGAAGCCTAACGCTCGGTTCGAAAAATGGCGTTTGAACGCTATCGGACTCCGCGGTCCCGACTTGAGTCCAGGCAGCTTCCGGATTGCGGTGCTTGGGTCTTCTGAGACTTTTGGCCTATACGAATCGGAGGATAACGAATATCCCCGCCTCTTGGAGCAGCGTCTCAGGGCGGCGTGCCGCGAGAGTGTCGATGTAGCGACTGTGGCCTTTCCGGGGCTACATCCTCAGACGGCTCTTCGCCGCCTGGACTGGATAGCCCGTAAGGTACACCCTTCAGCGGCGGTTGTGTACCTCCCGCCGGCCAATTACGCGGACGTCGAGGTCATAAGCGAGCCGGCGGCTGCGGAGGGCGGCAACCCTCAAGGGTCGCCTGTGCGCTGGGTGCTGGGCGCCGTGCGCTCACTACGCATGGTTGATCGTGGACAGGCGCTCTTAAAGCGCCATGCGCCTCCATCGCTGTTGAACATCTACCGCGTGTGGCGCATTCGACGCGCCACCGGTCGAGCGGCCACCCTTGACGAGGTCCCGGAGCGACATCTGAAGCGTATGAGACAAGACCTTGTGGCATTAATCCGAGGTCTCGAGTCGCGTCATGTTGCGGTCGTCCTCGCTACTCACGCCAGCCGCTTTGCAGAACCGCTGACGGACGACGATCGATATTGGCTTACAGCGTGGCGAGTCTTCTATCCCAGCGTTAGCGAGGAAGGCATATTGAAACTGGAACGGCGCGGCAATGAATTGATACGTTCCGTTGCGCAAGCGGAGGACGTCCCGTTAATCGATGTGGCCGCCAAATTAAATGGGCGCGCCGAGTACTTTGCGGATTTCACCCATTTTACCGACGCTGGGGCTGCCGCAATAGCCAAAGTGCTGGCGCACGGTTTGAAGGCCGACCTTCCGGAAATCGCCCAATGTCGCTAAGCGGCCGACGCCTCGCCTCGGCCAGTCGAGGTCAGCCGCGACTAACTGGCTCGGAGTGCAACCGCCTGCTCCTCTCTCCGGCACGCTTCGCGCAAATATACCGCCAAGCAGGTCAGCAGGGGAAAATACTGCATATATCCCAAGCTCAGAAAGAATGCCGCCACGCCAAAGCCAAGCGCTGTAGCTGCCAGGCAACTCGCTAGACCGCCGAACTTGCCTAGGGCGGCGCCCCGTCGCCCGTACCTGAAGAATATTCGCAGAGAACCCCAGACGGTAAGCGCGAAGAACAGAAACCCGGGCAATCCTACTTCGCTGGATACTTGCGTATAAGAATTGTGGGCCGCCTTCCACGCACCCTCCTCGAGGCCAAGAGCTGTAGTGAACTGCCCAGGGCCCACACCGGCTAGCGGATGGGTGAACGTGAAACGGATGCTCTGTTCCAGGAAATACTTCCGGCTGTCCGCGGAGGCGGATGCTTCTCCTGACGATTCGTTGCTGGCCCCGAACAGAGTTGCCAATCTATTTAGCGATGCCTCGGGAGCCGACGCCGTCAAGATCGCGGCCATCACGCAGGCGCCGACGCCAAGAGAAACTTTGGTCGACCACTTGCCCCGCCAGGTCACCAGGCCGAGCTGAGCAATCACCGCCACCAATGCGCCGCGAGAACCGGTCGCGATAATCACCTGCAACGCGCCCAGCGCCGCGCCGATGCCGATGAGCCTCGTCAAATAAGACATCTTCAATACAACCGGTATGAAGAAGATCGGAAGCATAAACACTAAATGCGCCGCAAAGTCATTCGGGTTCGCCATAATCCCGAAATCGAGACCGAACCGGCCAGCTACGCTCCGGTCGAAATAATAGGCCACCACAACCGAAGCGACGCCCGCGAAAAACAGCGTCTTCAGCGCCGACTCGAGAGCCCCCGGTCTGCGGCTAAATGCCGGCAGCACCAAAAGCAGGACGAAGGACGCCTTCAAGAAGTGGTCGAAGACTTCAAATGACCCTCCCCGCCAATAGCTGAACGGTATGGTTACAGCCATCCATGCGGCAAACATCCACCAATATCTGAACAACGGTTCAGAGAACGTCAGAGAGAAGCGGCCCGCCGAAAACGCGGCGATACAGGCCGGCACGCCAAAAACGTAAAGCAGGTACGCATTCACCCCTAGGACTGAAGACACGAACTCATGGGCGTAGGAGAGCTTGACAAACAGCAAACACAAGACGAGGCTGAATGCGAAACTCCCAGAATGAGCGCGGGCTTCGCTGCTAGGCGCCGCAGCGCGCGAACGGTCAGGCGCACTGGTATCTACAGTCTGGTCAAGAGGCGGCCGAACAGCAGTGGTTGGAAAACTCGACACTAGCAAGATTTTACAGCCATACCTTAGTCTCGTAAACCCCTGCGCCTACAAGCGTCTCCCGGGTATCAGCTCGCTCCACGCCGGATTGCTCCGTACTGGTTTGATGGCTGGCCAGAGCGAAAACTGCGAGAATCGCTATCAAGCCAATGACGGGGAAGTGGTATTTGCCGTCTGATTCGAACACGGAATGCAAGCCGTACAAGTACAGTAGCGGCGTCGCCACAAGCACTAAACTGAATTGGTAGGCCGACTGTTTTCTCAGTATGGCGAAAACTGAAACGAGAACGGCAAACCAGATGCCCATCCAGTATGCATTAGAGATCATCTTGGCGACTGCGTAGTGCCATTGCGGTACTACTCGGGCGGGACCCCACTTCATCGAGCCGTATGCCCCGACGGAATCATCTCCCAAGAACCGCATCTGTTTAACTAAGGCCAAGCGCGCGAAAGCGCCCGGATTATGCAGGATCCACTCCTTGGCGAATTCGAAGCCCTTGTCGTTTGCGGTCAGTTCATCAAGTCCTTCCAACGATCGTTTTCCAAAATCCTGGTAACCTCCGGTGGCCAATTCGTTGTTAGCCCTGTACAAATTGGAGCCTCCGCTTGTCGTCAGAGGAACCAAGGCGTCGAAGATCAGGTAGTTTCGGACGACCCACGGCGTGAGCGGTACGGCCAGTGCGATGCAAAATACCGCCAGGGCCCCCAGCGTGTGAAGTTTCGGCTTCACCCAAAACAGCAATGCCATCAACGGTATCGCCAGAAGATTCATAGACGGCTGCACGAGAACCATTAAGCCGAACAGAATGCCGCCGGCCGCGGCAAAGTGAATCCCAGCGCCGTTAGGGCGAGTAGCGATAGCCCAACAGTGAACGGTGAGCAGGAGCAAAGGCAGCAAGAGATATTCCTTCATCGCTTGCCCCGCCATCATAATGTGATTCGGCCAAAGAGCCAGAATAACCACCGCTATGCTCGCGCTGCTGGCGCCAAATAACCTAAGGGTCAATTTGTATGCCGCGAAGATCGTGATGACGTATAGCACAAGATTCGAAATCAGAATAGCCCTTGCGCTATCGCCAAATATCATGAAAACGCCAGTCAAATATAGCGGATATCCGGGTGGCCAATATGCGCGTGTTCCGGCGATCTCGTACGCCCCGCCGTTATAGATGTCTCTCGCAAGAATGAGGTAGATATTGCTGTCAGACACTGGGATGCTTGGATAAAGGAAATCCCAGACAATCCGAAGCATACATCCTATTGCGGCGAAGCCTGCCAGCCATAACCCCGGCTTCACCGAGCGGAGTGCTGCAAGGTAGTCATCGAGCATGTCTATACGGGTGGCCGCTAGCGGAGCGAACAGCGCTGCAACTAGGCAAGCGGCGACTCCGCAGGAATACTGGATCGCCGTCGGTAAGTCTGCGTAGGCTAGATTCAGCGCTACTGCTGCAAATATCGCTTCCAGTGCGATGAGGGCGAGCAGAACGCAGAACATTGTTCCTGCAAGCCCGTGGGCATCGAGACCTCGAAGTCTTACAACACTGGCATTGTCAGTAACGACCGTCGAATGCGAACCTGACGATAGTGCCGCCTTCATCCTAGGCTCCTCCCATCACGATCAGCCTGATCTTGCGGGCTGCCTGACCCGCCACGACGTGCAACCTGTCAAGCTCTTCTCGCTTGACCAAGCTGTGGAAGGCCAACAGGCCCGAACTGTTTCGGCCGCCGCGCGAAATAGCGGAGGCCAGCCAGATAGCAGTACCTCCCCGCATCCAAGGTCTATGACCCAACCTGCTGCGAGAGACCTCCTTTGGGGGATAGATCTGTGATAGCCGCCAGTCCTGCCTAGGCAGAACTCTCTATCCCACTCTAGTCCTGTCGCCATATGCCCCATTAAGGCGCGCGAAGCTCAGCCCCGCGTAGACATACGACGCGTTGTTCGGCAAGGAATCAAGGCAAAAATCGCTGTGATATCATGGCTCAGATGGGCGGATTCGACGTCCAGATGCCGATGCCTCCACGCTCCCTTCTCCTCGCCTGCCTTCTGGCGCTTTCCGTACTTGTCACGCCGGCTCTTGCCTACGACTATTCACTCGCTCTAACAGGTCCCCAGACTGCATTCGCCGGGTACACGACCTACCTCCAAGTCGAATCCAAAGTCATCGACGGAGAACGGCAGAAAGTGAGCTACCAAACGCCGGATCTTCCCAATGGAATTACAGTTAAGTTTCCGCAATTAGAGGAGACTTGCTGCGGCCCTCGGGAGGGCTGGGCGCCTTCTCCCACGCTGCTCCAACTCGATATCTCTCCTACGATTGCTCCGGGCCAGTATGACATCGTGCTTGAGGCCACAAGCGGCGGCAAGACCAGGTCGGCAAGCCGGCGCCTAGTCATCGTGGACGTTGACGTGGCCCTATCCGAGCGCGCAGAGTCTCACCGGACCTTGCTTCGGTCGCAGGCCGTCAGGGACACGCAACCGGCAATATCGACCTGGGAACGGAATATGATTTCGTTCGGAAGGCAGCAGTGTGACCCAATCAAGATATTAAAGGACAAATTATGGGAAGGCGGCGTCTGGTATTACGACGGTCTTCGAGTTTTCTATCAATTGGCCGACTATTTAGAAGACGACCGTTGGAATGAATGCGCCCGACTTGTTAAAGCCACCTACGTGCCGTATGTTCTTCTCAATCACGGGAAGGTGCCTGGTTGGCGAGTCTTCCCGAAAGGCCTTTATGAGGATTACGTCCGGACGGGTGACTATCGATCTAAAGAGGCGCTTCTGTCTCTGAGCAAGAATAGCGCCTTTGCGGCAAGCGGCGGCGTTGTATCTCCTCGCGGCGCCCGCGAGACCGCCTATATTCTCGGCGTCGACATGTATACTTCCATGCTGACAGGCGAGCGCCATCCGCGCCTCGATCGTGCTGTCTCCCTCGCTATCGGACAACTGCTTCAATGGTTCCCGTCACCCGCTCCGGCTGGGATCCAAGAAAATGCCGCGGACAAGGCGGCCATGCAGCCGTTTATGGTTGGATTATTAGCCGAGGCGCTAATTAAGTATTACGAGCAGACGCCTGACCCGCGAATACCTTACGTATTGACTCTGGCTCTAGATCAACTCTGGAATCAAGCATGGGTAGAGAAAGACCAGAGCTTCTTCTACATTAGTTCAAAGCCGTCAGCTGGCGGAGCGCCGGATCTCAATCTCTTAATTGCGCCGGCATACGCTTGGCTGTACAGCATCACGGGAAGCAGCGTTATTCGCGAGCGGGCAGACCGCATCTTCAACGCGGGCGTTGAGCGAGCCTACCTCGATGGAGGTAAGCAGTTCAGTCAGAACTACCGCTGGAGCGCAGACTTTGTCTACTGGCGGAACGGAACCAAAAGATAGTCCGCGACGGCCCAGAGTCCTGCACGTCGTTTACTCGTTCCTGCTCGGGGGCTCAGAGCTGCTGGCGAGGTCTCTTGTCCAAGCTATTCCCCATTACTCGCATGGAGTAATCAGCGTCGATCTTCCGGGTCCGTTACAACAAGAGTTTGAAGACCTTGGCGCGCGAACTTGGTGCGCCCATCGCGAGCAGACGTCGTTCTTTCAGGCGACTCGCGCGGTTCAAGCCGCCGTGGCCGACTTCAGTCCAGAAGTCGTTCACTGCCACCACCTTCATCAGCTGGTTCACGCATTCTTGCCCTGCATTCTTAAGGGCGTGCCGATCGTTCACACCGAGCACGAACGCTTTTCACTAAGTAGGTCAAGGTATCAAGCTCTTCTGCGCTTTTGCGCTTACGGTTGTCGCGTGGTGACCGCCGTGGACGGATCGGTCGCGGAGTTCTTGTCCGAGACGGTCGGCATCCCTAGCCGGAAGTTGCAAGTCATCCGCAACGGCGTTGACGTACGCAGGTTTGCCAATGCTGCTGCGGATCGAGAGTCGGTCGGGCTCGCAGGCGACGGCCCGGTTATTGGCGCCGTTGCCCGGCTGCATCCGGTTAAAGGTCATTCCGTCTTGTTGCGCAGCTTCGTGGGCGTGAAGCGTCAATTCCCCAAGGCGGCCTTGCTGATTGTCGGCGACGGCGAAGAGCGAGCCGGTCTCAGCGCGCTTGCGCAGGAACTAGGCATCGACGACTCGGTCGTATTTCTGGGATCTCGCCGGGACATTCCAGAGTTGCTGGCGGCCATGGACATCGTCGTGCTGCCTTCTTTTGAAGAAGGCCTTCCGTTGAGCCTGCTGGAAGCCATGGCGGCTGCCAAGCCGATTGTGGCAACCGACGTCGGCGCCGTCTCAACTGTCATCAGAGACAATCAGACGGGACTGCTTGTTCCCCCGCGAGACGCAGGAGCCATCACGGGAGCGCTCATTCGCATGTTGTCCGACGTGAAGCTTCAACGCGCACTGTCGACCGCCGCGCAAGCGCTTGCCGTAGACCGGTACTCACTCGATCGCACCGCCGAGGCTTACCAAGGTATCTATGCTTCACTGTGCCGCCCGTCTCACTGAATCAGGCACACGCCAGGTCTATGCGGCTAGAGTCTATGTCGCGCGAGCGCTGTTCTCACGTCGAAGCCATCTTTCGAGAACCACGAGCCGCCATAACTGCGGCGCAACGCCAATCTCGCCGGCCTTCAGCCGCGCGAGATGGCGGCCCAGCGCTCCCCTGCCCATCCAACCTTGCTCTTCGAGCAGCGTGCCGGATTCCAAGCCGAAGAGCTCGTCCGACCAGCTGCCCGACAGGTAGCTTTCCACCGGTATCGTGAAGCCCGTCTTGCGTCGTCGCGAGATCGCGAGACCCAAGCGACGATCGGCGATCTTACGAAGTATCGCCTTCAACACCAGCCCGTGGAGTCGAACGCCGAACGGCAACCGGGCGGCGAACTCCCACAACTCCTGATCAAGCAGAGGGGATCGCGCTTCGATGGAGTGGTACATCGAACCGCCGTCTACCTTAGTCAGGAACTCACTCCTGAAGTGCATGTCCTGTTCGTAGCGAATGTACTCAGGCAACAGCTTTCTACCTGAATCGACGGACAGCGGCAACTCTCTGTAACGCAGCGACGCGCTCTCCAGCTCACCGCCGCTCAGCAGCGACGCACCGACGAAATAAGGTAGTCCATCATGCACTCTAGTAACCGCTCCCATCCCTCCGCTGGCATAGTCGAGAAAATGGCGCCCTCGTCTGCACCAACTCCAGGCAGGCATAAGCCCTCGCACGCTAGGCCACAGCCGTAACAGGGCCGCCGGCGTCATGTTCGCCAGCCTCTGCGCGAGGTAGAAGTTGCGGTGAAAAGGGTAGCCGAGAAATAGGTCATCCCCTCCATCGCCTGTGAGCACCACGCTGGCCTCGTGTTTGATCACTTCCGAAACCTGCAGCACTCCTAGCGCCGAGCTGCAGGCGAAAGGTTCCCCGAAGGCATCAATCAATTCGTGGAGCAATTTCTGCGGTCGATGCTCCCCCATGGGGACGATCTCAAGCGGAATTCCCACATGCGCTGCAGTCTGCGTCGCGCCCTGCGACTCATCGCCGGCATCCCCCGGCGTACTAACCGTATACGCCTTCACGCTGCTGTTCAGGCGCGTTAGCGCCCAACAGATAAGGCCGGAGTCCACTCCGGCGCTAAGCAGCGCTGCCAGCGGAGCATCCGCAACCAGCCGTTGGCGCACAGACTCGACGAGCAATCTTTCCGTCTCCTCGACCGCTTCGTCGAAGTCGACTTTCATCCGCTCGTCTACCGCTGGCAGGCTCCAATACGATCGCTTGGCTATCTGACCGTCATGCCATTCGAGAATCGAGCCTGCCGCTAGCTTATGCACCTCTCGATAAATGCAATCTTCCTCTGGTATGTAGCCGTACTCCAGGAATGCCAGCACGGCTTGTTTATCCACCGTGCAA
>CAZYOX010000063.1:0-14583 GCA_964649285.1 uncultured Bryobacterales bacterium
GCAAGTCACGTCGTGGAGCACCTTGGCGGCGTTGGATCCGATCAAGGAAGGCCGGAACGGTCCCTGGCCGCTCGTCGGCATGATGATCAGATCGACTTCGCGATCCTCCACCAAGCGGCGAATCGTGTCGCCGACCTCGCCGGGCATGACGATCTCTTCGCAGGCGGATTCCGGCGCATCGCGCGCCGCGACCTGGGAGAGTTCCGCCGCAGCATAGGCCTCCCGCTCTCCCAGCGATTCCTGCCCGCGGAACTGGGCAAAACCCGACTCAGGTTTGGGGACAACATGGACCAACAACAACTTAGCGCCGAAGCGCGCGGCGATCGAAGCGGCCTCGCGCACGGCAAAACTCGACTGTTTGGAGAAATCGATGGGAACTAGGATGGTCTTTACTGGAGACATCTCTCATTCTTCACTCTATACCGAGCGAACCGGACGCCCGTCACTCGTGGCGCAAGGCCTCAAGCGGCTTTTGATCAAGGACACGGTAGCTGGCCAGCCAACCTGCAAGGTTGGCGACCGCCGCAGTGGCGGCAACCGTAGTGAGGTTGGCGGCGGCATCGAAGTCGAAGCCGGCATCCAGCACGTTGTGCAGCAACAAGGCCGCGAAACCGGAGGCCAACAAACTGCCCATCGCGCCGGCGACGAGACCGAGAATCACGAACTCCACGGCGAAGATCTGAGCCACCTTGCGGCGTGTGGCCCCAAGGGTTTTTAGGATGGCGGTCTCGCGGATGCGCCGGAAGCGGGTGGCGACGACGCTTGAGGACAAGATGATGATGCCGCCGAGAATCGAAAAAGCGGAGACGAATTGGACGACCAAGGCGATTTGGTCAACAACGTCTTGCACAATCGATAGGACGTCCGCCGCGTTGATGAGCATCACCGTCGGGAACTTGGCAAACGCGTCGCGCTGCAGCTCGACCGCTTTCTCTGGGGCGATTCGCACGCCGCCGAAATAAACGGCGGGCCGGCCTTCGAGGGCCTCGGGCGTAAGAGTGAAAAAGGCGTTCGAGCCCATGCGAATCGATTCGATGCGCACGATGGCGGCGACCGTGGCGCTGACCGTCTCGGCGCCGATGATCCATTGCAGCTCGTCCCCCACGGAGATGTCGAGGGTTTCTGCGGCGTCGTCCCGCACGACGGCAAAGAAGCCTTCGCGGTCGGCAGGCCACCACTCGCCCTCGATCACTTCGTACTCTTCAGGCTTGCGTTCAAAGGAAGTAATTCCGCGGCTCGTGCGATAGCGGTTGGCATTCTCGTCGAGTTCCATTCCAGCGAGATCAACGCCGTTGATGGCGTTAAGCCGAGCGGCGACGGAGGGTACGAGTTCGACTTCGCCCTCAATGCCCGGATAGTTCTCCAGCATTTCCACCAGGCCATCGCGCTCGGCATTGGTCACGTTGATCAAAAAGACGTTGGGCATGTCGGGAGGCGCGGAGCGTGTCATCTGGGCGATGACGGATGTCTGTAAGAGATAGACGGCCAAGGTGAAAGTGACGCCGACCCCTAAAGCGACCAAGATCGCTTCCGCATGCACGCCTGGACGATAAAGATTCGCGACGCCATGGCGCACCGCCATGGGCAACCGAAACGGGAGCCAGCCGGGAAGACGTCTCAGGACCCTCAGCAGCGCCCAGGCGGTCACCGATAACGCGGCCAAGCTGGCGACCAGGCCGCCCGCGAACCACATCCCCAAAACGACCGAATCGCCTAACCAGCCGGCTGTCGCGGCCAGTCCCCCAGCGATCAACAGGCCGGCGCAGAGCGAAGCCTTCCTATCCGCGAGTCGCTGCTTCCAACCCTTGCGGCTGCTCTCCATCTCACGGCGAAAGATCAGCGCTGGACGAATGCGGCGGATCGACAGCAGCGGCGGCATACTGAACAGCAACGTCGTGAGGACGCCGATCAGCATCGCCTGGGCGGCAGCGGAGGGCTGCCACTCCAGACGTGGAGCGTCAGGAAAGTAATTAGCGACAAACCAGGGAGCGCCGGCCTGGACGAGAAATCCCAAAAACACGCCGAGCAGACTGCCTGCCAGGCCCAGCCCCAAGGCCTGAGCGAAGTAGATGCGCACGATTTGCGACGATCGGGCGCCCACGCACTTCATAATCGCGATGGTGTCGAGGCGCTGCTGCAAGTGGGAGTGCAAAGCCATGCCGACGCCCAGGGCGCCGACGATCATGGCGACCAAGCTGACCAAGCTCAGAAAGTTGGTGGCTCGATCAAGGCCCCGGCGAATGGTCGGGTGAGTTTCACGGAAGTCGGCGATGCGATTGCGCCGGAACGTCTCTTCGAGACGTTGGCGGGCGGCCTCAATGTTCAGCCCCTCGGAGGGCAGCTTAAACAGGTAGCGTTGCGAAGCGCGGCTTCCGCGGACGATCAAGCCGCTGCGGTCCAACGCTTCATGACTGAGCATGACCCGCGGTCCCACATTGAGGGTCCCGGTCATCCGGTCGGGTTCCACGACGATCGTCGCGGCGATGGTAAAGAATGCATCGCCGAGCTTGACCTGCTCGCCGACGGCGGCGCCCAGACGCAAGAGCAGATCGTCGCTGACGATGACGGTGTCAGCGTCTAGAAGCTGAGCGGGTTCTCCTGCTGGTCGTGTCTCAAGGCGCCCATAAAAGGGATACAGCCTGGGGTCGACCGCCTTCACTGTGACCATCAGCGGCCGGTCTCCGGTAGACATCATCGAGACCGTTTCGGTGACCAGCGTAACGTCGGCGCCATCGGCGACCACTGCGTTGATCGCGGCTTGCTCGTCGACATCGGGCAGGCTGAACAAGCGTACGGACAGGTCTCCGGCCATCAGAGTCCGCGCGTCGCGTAATAGCATGTCGCGGAAAGAAGCCGAGAATCCCCTGACTCCGCTCAACGCGCCCACTCCCGCAGCAACAGCAAGAATCACGAACAGAAACCTCCCTGCGGAGGCGCGCGATTCGCGCCAAGCGATCTTAAGCGCGCTACGCCACAGTCGAGGAAGCATGAGCATTACTCTCGTTTGTGTTGTGCTCGTCGGAAACGATCTCGCCGTCTTGGAGGGTAATGACGCGGTCGGCGCGATGGGCTAAGGCCTCGTCGTGCGTTACTAAGACCAGGGTTGTGCCTTCCTGCCGGTTCAGTTGCTCCAACATTTCGAGCACATGGCTGCCGTTGGCGCTATCGAGATTGCCGGTCGGCTCATCGGCCAGGATCAGCGGCGGTCGGGAGACGAACGCGCGAGCCAACGCGACGCGCTGCTGCTCGCCGCCCGAAAGCTGTATCGGGTAGTGGTCGTGACGGTCTACTAAACCCACGGCATCCAATAGTGCGCGAGCCCTGGCGACCTCGCCGTCGCCTTCGCCGAGCAGATCGAGCGGCAGCAGCACATTCTCCTCGGCAGTCAGGGTGGGCACCAGTTGATAGGACTGGAAAACGAAGCCGACCTTGCGCGCCCGCAACACGGCCATGCGGTCCTCATCCAAGTGGCTGATCTCTTCGCCGTCGATGAATACAGAGCCGCTCGTCGGAAAATCCAAACCCGCCAGCAGCCCCAAGAGAGTGCTCTTGCCGCTGCCCGAAGGTCCGCGTATCGCGGCGAACTGCCCCCGAGGTACGACGAAGTCAAGGCCACGCAGGATGCGTACTTCGTGTGTACCGCTGTGGATGGTCTTAACCAGACCCCGGACCTCCAGTATGGGCGTGGAATTCGACACGGTTGGGGGAAAGAATTTAGTATGACATGCAGTGAGAAAACTGCTTTCTTTCGTTACAGTTCTGCTGCTGGCCGGCTGTTCGGCCGCGCCGGAGCCTGAGACGGAGGCTCCTTCCCAGGCCGTTCGGCCCAGCGCTCCCAAGGTTCCGGCAGATGCGTCAATCATAGTGGCCTTCGGCGACAGCCTGACTGCGGGCCTGGGATTGGCCCCAGAAGACAGTTACCCTGCCTTGCTGCAGAGTCTGCTGCTGGAGCAGGGTTTCCCCTATCGGGTCATCAACGAGGGCGTCAGCGGAGATACGTCGGCGATGGCGCTTGCTCGGGTGGATACCTCGGCCTCCGAAGGCGCGGAATTGGCCATCGTCGCCATCGGCGCCAACGACGGGTTGCGCGGTCTGCCGGTCGACGAGATGGAAAAGAATCTGCGCCAGATCGTCGAGCGCTTCGAAGCTGCCGGCAGTCGTGTGGTCTTGGCAGGCATGCGCATCCCGCCAAACATGGGCGCCGAATATGTCGAAGATTTTGAGGCGGTTTTCCCCCGTGTGGCGCAAGATATGGATATACCGCTGTTGCCGTTCCTGCTGGACGGCGTCGCTGCGCACGCAGATCTCAATCAGGATGACGGCATCCATCCAAACGAAGAGGGCGCTCGAATGATCGCGGAACTTGTAGCGAATTTTATTAAGCCTCTTCTGCAGCGCAGAGGGGAAGAAGCGGAAGCGGAGTGATCCGCAGGACCTTGCTCTACGCACTCTTAGGTCTGCTGTCGATCGGAGTCGCGTACGTCGCGCTGGCGGCGATTAAGGGCCGCAAAGAAGCGCTGGCGCTGGTCTTTGGCCCAGTACAACGCGAGACGGTGGATTTTCCCACACTGAAACTGAAGAGTACGCCGAACCAGTATTTGGTCTGTCCGGAGGGTTATTGCACGGCGCGGGCGCATCGGGTCGCGCCGAAGTTCTCGGTGAGCGTGCAATCGTTGCAAGACGCCTGGTTCGAGGTCATCGCCTCGCAGCCCTCCACCCAGGTAATCGCCCGCGACGAGGCCGCGCGGCAGTTCGATATTGAGACGTTGACGCCGTTAGTAGGCTTTCCCGACACGATTACGGTGCGCTTCTTGGAAACCCAAGACGGCGGTTCCACGCTGGCTGTGTATAGCCGTTCTTTCTATGGCAAGTCCGACCTCGGAACCAACAAGAAACGGCTGGACGCCTGGTTGGCGCAATTGGCCTTCAGACTCAACCAAGGCGACTGATATGATGACCATGGCTTTCTACCGAGGTCTGCTATGAATTCAGGCGTGCTCACCCGGACGGGACTCTTCGTCGCTCTGGCGCTAGTTGCGGCCTTGCCGTTCCTTTTCTCGCAGTCCCGGCAGGAGCGCGAGAAGCAGTTCGAAGAAGCCACGCAGTGGAACATCATCCGGCCGGTAGTGCGCGGCCAGCGAGCTGCCGTCGGGGCCGGAACGCCCCTGGTCACCGAAGCCTCGATGCGCATTCTGCACGCTGGCGGCAACGCGGTGGACGCGGGAGTCGCCGCGCTGTTTGCAGGCGGCGTGAGCGAGTTCTCGCATTTTGGATTTGGCGGCGAAGCGCCCATCCTGATCCGCACGCCTGAAGGCAAAGTTGTCAGCATTGCCGGAGTCGGTACGGCCCCCCAACTGATGACGCGCGATTTCTTCGCCAAGCGGCGCGCTTCGGCCCAGGATTCCGAGGAGGCGATGCGCAGAGGAAAGGGCGAAGGCGCTATCCCCTCCTACGGCATCTTGCCGACCCTGGTTCCAGGCATGGTCGATGCCGGGCTGCTGGCATTGAAGGAGTACGGCACTAAGTCATTCGAAGAAGCCATCCAACCAGCTCTAGGGCTGGCGGACGGTTTCCCGATCGACAACCAGAGGACGCAATCCATCGCCCAAGCGGGCCGCTTCCTGCAGTCTTTCCCGACGTCGTTCGCGGTATATGCGCCGAACGGCATGATTCCTAGACCGGGAGACATCTTCCGTCAGCCCGACTTGGCGAAGACGCTGCGGGGCATGATCCGCGCCGAGAAGGAAGCGTTAGCCGCGGGGAAGAATCGGGAACTGGCAATCGATGCCGTCCGCGACTATTTCTACCGAGGCGAGATTGCCCGGGAGATCGGCGATTTCGTCAAGCGAAACCAGGGGCTGCTGCGCTACGAGGACATGGCCTCCTTCCGGCTTGAAGTCGAGGAGCCCATCTCGACGACCTTCAGGGACTACGAGGTTTACAAGGGGTCTTTCTGGACGCAGGGCGGCGCGATGCTCGAAGCGCTCAACATCCTTGAGGGCTACCCCTTGCAACAGTACGGCTGGAATTCGCCGGAGTACATCCATTACGTGACCGAAGCGTTAAAGCTCGCTTACGCGGATCGGGATACCTGGTACGCCGATCCCAAGTTTTTCGATGTCCCGAAAGAATTGCTGACCAAGGCATACGCCGCGGAACGCCGCAAGTTAATTAACGACAAAGAGTCTTCCAAGGAATTCCGCCCAGGGCAGTTCTTCGGCAGGACGCCGCCGCACCCTTCCCGCTACGACGAAAATTGGCGGCCGCTGACCGATGCCCTCGCTTCGCATGACACCACCGCGCTGGCGGTCGTGGACAAAGACGGCTGGATGTTTTCCGCAACGCCCTCCGGCGCCTGGATGCCGTCGGTTATCGCCGGCAGCACTGGCATTCCCCTGGGGCAGCGAGCGCAGAGCTTTTTCATGATCGAAGATCATCCCAATGTCGTGGCCCCAGGCAAGCGCCCGCGCGTCACGCTGACGCCGACGATCGTGACTCGCCGCGGCAAACCGTACATGGCTTTAAATACGCCCGGAGGCGACCAGCAAGAACAAGCGCTATTACAAGTTCTGTTGGATTCCATCTTGTTTGGATTCAATGCGGAAATCGCCGTCGAGGCCCCGCGCATTCAGACTCGCCACCTCGTCGCCAGCTTCGACGACCACGCGATGGATCCGAATCTCCTGTTGCTCGACGAGCGTATACCCGAGAGCGTTCTCCAACGCCTGTTGGATTTCGGTCACGACGTCGAACGCCGCAGCCGCTGGGACTCGGGTTCCGCGCCTGTCGCCATCAAAGTGCTGGAGAACGGCGTGGTTGAAGCCGGCGCCGATCCCTACGGCTACCGCTACGCGGACGCCTGGTAACGCCGCTAACCGGTGGAATCAGGCGGTTATAATTGTCCCTTGCCCAGGCTTGGGCTCCGTAAACATGAGTGAAATAAAACGTTTCCCCAACTACATCGCCGGCGAGTGGGTCGAGGGCAGCCAAACGTTCGAGAATCGCAGTCCCGCAAACCAGGATGACTTAGTCGGCCTGTTTTCGAAGGGCACGGCGGCGGATGTGCTGCGAGCGGCCGATGCCGCCCAGGAAGCCTTTGCAACTTGGTCAAAGATGCCTGCTCCGGCGCGCGGCGCTTTCCTTTTCAAGGTGGCCGACATTCTTGAGAAGAATCTCGACAGCCTGGCCAAGGAGATGACTCGCGAAGAGGGCAAGACCTTTCCGGAGGCCAAGGGCGAGACGATGCGCTCGATCAACATCTTCCGCTACTTCGCGGGCGAAGGCTCGCGCATGGGCGGGCACTTGGTTCCCTCCGAACGCCCTGGGGTGTTCATGTGGGCCCAACGCAAAGCGATCGGCGTGGTGAGCCAAATCAACCCGTGGAACTTCCCCAGCGCCATTCCTGCGTGGAAGTTGGCCCCGGCATTGATAGCCGGCAACACGGTTCTCGTCAAGCCGGCTTCCGCAGCGCCGTTATCCGCATGGCGCATTATCGAGGCCTGCCATCAAGCTGGCATTCCTAAGGGCGTGGTCAACTTCATCGCCGGCTCAGGCGGCGAAGTGGGTAACGCCATGGTCGATGCCGAACCGGTCAAAGCAGTGTCCTTTACTGGCTCCTGCGATGTCGGGCACGCCCTGCACGCGAGAGCGTCCAAGAGACGGTTGCGGATCCAGCTCGAGATGGGCGGGAAGAACCCGACCATCGTGCTCAACGACGCCAATCTCGGCGAAGCCGTCGGCGCGGTCGTCAACGCCGCCATGTTCTCGACAGGGCAAAAGTGCACGGCGACCAGTCGCGTCATCGTCGAGGCAGGCATCTACGACGAATTCGTTGCGGCCACTGTCAAGGCCGTCAAAGCCTTGAAAGTCGGCGACGGCCTCGAAAGCGGCGTTCAGATCGGACCGGCGATCGACAAGAGCCAATTGGACACCGACCTAAAGTACTGCGAGATCGCCAAGGAAGAAGGCTGCAAGATCGAATGCGGCGGCCGGATTCTGAACGAAGGTCCGCTGGCCAAGGGCTTCTTCTTTGAGCCGACCGTCATCACCGGCGTGACCAACTCGATGCGCATCGCGCGCGAAGAGGTGTTTGGCCCGGTGCTGGCTGTCATCAAGGCCAAGGACTTCGCCGACGCAATGTCGATCGCCAACGATACGGAGTTCGGTCTGTCAGCGTCGATTCAGACGCAAAACACGGCGCGGGTGTTCGAGTTCATTAACAACATCGAAGCCGGCCTCGTGACCGTCAATCTGCCGAGCGCGGGCGTGGAGTACCAACTGCCGTTCGGCGGCACAAAAGGTTCCAGTTTCGGTCCGAAAGAACAGGGTCCGGCGGCGCTGGACTTCTACTCGGATTGGAAGACCGTTTACCTCAAACCGTAAGTAAAGGTTTCGGCGGAAATCAAACGGGGCGGACGCGTCGAGCGCCAGCCCGTCTAAATAGACAATCTCATGAAACTCACACAAGTGCATCAAGGCGGCCAGTTGGTCGCGGCGATCGTGGAAGGCGACAAGTACCGCCTGATTCCGGGGCAATCCACCGCTTCGCTCATCGTGCAGGCGGAGATCTCAGGAAAGCCTCTGGCCGTCATCGCCGCGGCGCTGGCCGTCGACCGTCCGACTGACGCCAAGCCGGGCATCCCCATCACGCCGGCAGAGGTTTGGGGAGCCGGATGCACGTACGCTCCCAGCGCGGAATTCCGCGACACGCAGGTCGGCAATGACGAGGGCATGTACGGCTACGTACACAATGTCAACCACCGTGCGGAGTTGTTCGAGAAGGGTGGCCCACGCGTCTGCGTGGGACCGGGCGAGGCTATCGGTATTCGCAGCGATTCAAAATTCACGGCTCCCGAGCCTGAGCTTGCTCTGGCGCTGAACTCCAAGGGCGAGATCCAAGGCTATATGTTGGGCAACGACGTATCGGCATGGGATATCGAGCGTGAGAATGCGCTCTATCTGCCGCAATCGAAGATTTTCGATCGCTGCGTTGCGCTAGGCCCGGTGCTGGTCACGCCGGACGAGATCGCCAACCCGTATGAGTTGGAAATGAGTTGTACGATTACGCGCGGCGAGCAGACGATTTTTTCGGGATCATGTTCCACCAGCCAACTTCGTCGTAAATTTGAAGAGTTGGTGAAATATCTTTTCCAGTCGAACACGGCGCCTGCGGCCACGGTTCTATTTACGGGTACAGGGATCATCGTGACCGAGGAAGCGGCTCTTCAGCCGGGTGATGTGGTGTCGATCTCCGTTCCGGAAATCGGCGCCCTGGTCAACCCAGCCGTCGTCGTTTAAGACTCGCCCCCACGAGGCCAAGGCATGAGCTACGAACACGCAAAGAATGATCCGATCGCGCAAGCGGAGATCGTCGTTACACGCGCCGAAGAAGAGGACGACGCTCGCGATCCGCGGCTTGTGGAGCTGTACCTCGACACGGACGAAATGTATCGCTGGTACGAGGAGGACGCGCCAAGCGAATTTGCCTCGGACTCCCTACTGGGAGCCATGGAAGAAGCCGGAGGGGCCTGGGAAGGCTTTCAGCTGGTCGAACTTCGGGGTCGCACCGTCGAGCCTGACGAGGAAGTCGAAGAGAGCTACGCAGCGGACGAGCTTGCAGAGTTGGACGACGATTACGGCGACGACTAGCCGGAGCCCAAGTAGACGAAGCGCAGCACAAAGAGCACAGCGAAAACGTGGACTAACCACCCTGCTTCGCGGCCTTCCCCTTTCAGAATCTTCAGCGCGTCGTAGGCGATCATGCCCATCGCCAGCCCGTTTGCGATCGAATACGTCAACGGGATAGCCAGCAGCGTGAGAAAGCTGGCGACGCCGACGCTGAGGTCGTCCCAGTCGATCTCGCGAACCGTCGTCATCATCAGGGCTCCGACGAAGACTAACGCGGGCGCCGTCGCTGCACTCGGGATTGCGCCCACGAGCGGCGCGAGCGGCAGCGCCGCCAAAAACAGCAGCCCCGTGACGACGGCGGCCAGGCCCGTGCGGGCGCCAGCGGCGATTCCAGCCGCGCTCTCGATGTAGCTCGTCACCGTGGATGTTCCGCACGCCGCTCCGGCCATGGTGGCGACGGCGTCGACGGTCAGCATTCTGTCGAGACGTGGGATGTGTCCGCGCTCATCTTGGAGCCCAGCCCTTTTGGTAACAGCGACAACGGTGCCAAGGGTGTCGAAAAAGTCGACGAACAGAAACACGAAGACGATGTCGAGCAGGCCGATGTGCAGGGCCGCGGGTACATCGAGGCGAAGGGCGCCCGCGGTCATCTCGCTCCATGACCACGATAAGGGCGCCCAGGCGGACAGACCCATCGCCGCGGCAACGACGGAGACCGCAAGAACGCCCAAGAGCACGGCGCCGGGGAAGCGCCGCGCCTGTAGAGAAGCGATCACTAGGAGCCCGCCGGTCGCCAGCAGGGCGTTGGCCGAAGATAGATCGCCCAGGCCGACTAGAGTGGCCTCGCTCGGGACGATGATGCCCGCGTTGCGTAGACCAATTAACGCCAGGAACAAGCCAATGCCCGCAGCAACCGCGGGGAAGAGGGCTTGAGGCATGGACTCAAGAACCTTTCTGCGAAACCCCACCATCGTCAAGGCCAAGAAGATCACGCCGGAGAGAAAGACGGCGCCCAAGGCAGTTTGCCACGGGACCCCCATGCCTCCAACGACCCCATACGTCAGATAGGCGTTGATGCCCATGCCCGGCGCGAGCGCAATCGGATGGCGAGCCCACAGTCCCATGAACAGGCTGCCGAAAGCGGCAGAGACGCACGTAGCGGCCATGGCGGCCTGAAAAGGAATGCCTGCGTCAGCCAGAATGGCAGGGTTCACGAAGACGATGTAGGCCATCGTCGCTAAAGTCGTCAAGCCGCCTAGGATCTCGCGGCCGAACGTGGAGCCGAGCTGGGTGAAGCCGAAATAGCCGTCGAGCGACTCGCGGATGTCGCGGGACGTCATTCCAACTGGCCGGCGAACATTCTTCCTACTTCATGGGCCTCTTCCTGAGGCAAGCCGACGATCCCGGCCACGACGCTCTTCCTTGGAAAGATGAACCAAGGTTCGCCGTCTAAGGTTCCAGCGTAGCCGCCGAAGTCGGCGATGAAGGTCGCGTCCGTAAGGTGTCCCTTAATATCGAAGGCCGACATGGTGGCCCTCTCCTCGCCTGTTTCATTAATTAAAAACAGAGAATAGGTCTTACCGTTGACGCTGTACTCGGCGACGTTGCCAGGTGGAAGAAAATCCTTGCCGAGAATGTGGTCCGCGGCAATGGAGGTCGAGACCAGCCCTTCTTTCGGAAAGCGATAGCTCTGGTCGCGCGGGGGCGGCGGCGCCGGTTCCGCAGTTTGGGCGGCCTCGGGCTTTGGCGCTTCAGGCGCTTGACCACAAGCCAGGAGGATGGAAAAGAGGAGAACGACGCCTAAGTGCTTCATTTGTTTTCTCAGCGCATCAACGAGGCGGGCAAATTCGGAGTTTCGTGCAAGAGCCGAACTTCGTCAGACGTAAGCGCCCGGTCGAACACCGCCAATTCATCGATGAGTCCGACATAGTTTACGCCTAAGCGCACAGTCGATAGTGCAGCCTCCCAGGAATGCTCTGGGTCTACGAGGTCGAAAGTCGTCGATTCCTCTCCGTTCAGGAAAACGGTGACTTTGCCGCCGGAGATCGAAATCACCACGTGCAGCCATTCGCTTTCCGGAGGAATGGCCGTCCCTTCCCCCTGAATCGCCCGAATAACCAATTGCACCGGGTCTGACGAAAGGTCGATCGACGCGGCAGGAGCAAGCGGATCGGAGCCGGTAATGGCCAGCGGGGCTCCGGCGAACTCCGTGGGTCGCAACCAAACCGATAAGGCGCCCCCTTCGGCCCAGGGCGTATTGGCTCCCCCCGTATAAAAAAGCGCGTCGGTCAGCGCGCCGGTGAAGTTCAGCGCGTTACCGGAAACGCCCGAGTCGTAGGCGAGCGCAACGTCTTGGCCCCAATACCCGGAGCCACGCTCCGCCAACGCCTCGTATGATGGCGCCGAGTAGATGTGCTGATCATCCCGTGCATAGGCGGCGTCCATGCCGTCCTCGAAAGAAGCGTAAAAGGTCATCGAAGGCGCCAATTGGTCGATCGTCTGTTGGGGATTGGGTCTGCTGCAACTCGTCAACAGCAAGGCCAAGCCGGCGACGGCGGCGCGGTTCATTGCAGACAGTGTACTCGGGACGGGTGACGAAATTGGGAAGTAGTGTTATGGTTAAAGAGACGAATCAAAGAGCCGCTATCCCGTAGCGGTCGCGGCGCACAACAGGATCCTCTTCCGATCGCGCCGGTTATATCCCAGTCTTACCTGTCGCTGTTGTATAGGTCTGAATGAGTGGACGCCGTTTGTATGCGGCAGTCCGAAGCGACGATTTTGTATGTCAGAAAATTCTAATGGGATGACTCCCGGTTTTGAGCGGTTTGAGCTCGACCCCGTCGTCCAACGCGGCGTTACCGCCGCCGGGTTCAAGGAACCCCGTCCGATTCAAGCGAAAACGATTCCCGCCGGCTTGGCTGGCGAAGACGTTCTCGGATTAGCGGAAACAGGAACCGGCAAGACAGCTGCGTTCGCTGTTCCCATTCTCAACCTGTTGGTCAAGAACCGCCGCCCTGGGCCGCGGGCCTTGATCATTGCGCCAACGCGTGAGTTGGCCATGCAGATCGATGCCGATATTCAGAAGCTCGGCCAATTCGCCAAAGTAAAGACAGCCACCATTTTTGGCGGCGTATCTTCGAGCGGACAAATCAATGCACTGAAGAAAAACCCCGACATCCTGGTAGTTTGCCCCGGCCGCCTGTTGGACCTTTACGAACAGCGTGCAGTCGATTTAGGTCGCATCGAAGTTCTGGTGCTCGATGAGGCCGATCACATGTTCGACATGGGCTTCTTGCCCAGCATTCAACGCATCGTCGGTTTGCTGCCCAAAAAACGGCAGAACCTGCTGTTTTCGGCAACCATGCCCCCAGCGATTCGCGGGTTGGCCGACAAGATCCTGCACAAGCCGGTCGTCGTCGAGCTGAATCGTTCGGCTCCCGCGTCGACCATCGAACATGCTCTGTATATGATCCCTGCCGCGCAGAAATTGCTCCTGCTGCGGCATGTGATCGCCGAACCGGGCTTCGAGACGGCGATTGTCTTCTCGAGAACCAAGCACGGCGCGAAGCGCTTGGCCGACCAGCTCACGCGCCACGGACACAACGCAATCGCCCTGCAAGGCAACATGTCGCAGTCGCAACGCGACCGAGCCATGAACGGCTTCCGTCGCGGCGAGTTCCAGATCCTTGTGGCAACGGACGTGGCGGCCCGCGGCATCGACGTCGCCGGCATTTCGCATGTCATCAATTTCGACGTGCCCACGACGCCGGAAAATTACACGCATCGTATCGGCCGCACCGGCCGCGCGGAGTTAAGCGGCAAAGCCTACACGTTTGTGGCCGGTACCGAACTATCGGCCGTGCACGCAATCGAGAGACTGATTAAGCAGAAGATCGAGCGCCGCAAGGTTCCGGTGCTGAACGAAGCGACTTTGCCGGCGCCGCCGCCGCGGCCGAAAGTTGTCACAGCTCCTCCCGAGGAGAAGAAAGCTGAAGGCGAGGGGCAGGAAAAGGGTCGCGTGTTCCGCAAACGCTCGCGGCGCCGCAGACCAAGCGGCGGCTCCGGCGGACCGTCGAACGGCGGCCAACATCGGCCGGAGTCGGGAGCTCGACCTTCCGGCAGAGGCCGCAGACGGCCAGCCAAAGCCAGCTAGAACACTCAGCCCCGCCGATCTTTGGTGGGGCTTTTCCGTTAGCGGCATCGCCTCGGAAAGGCGCGCAAGTTGTATCATGACCCTCGCTGATCCGAAGGAGCCGGGGGCAAGTGGCTGCTCGCCGCCCATCAGACCACAAGACTCCCCGAATAAGATCCGCGTTTGCCCTGCCGATAAGGGCATTGCCATGACGATCCCCTCCAAGCCGGCGCCGGAGCTGCTGGCCGCTCCGCTAACAACCGGCAACGCGCGCACTCAATGCTCGTTTCGCGAAGCCCTAGACCGCGCGAGCTGCACTCAGAATCGCGCCCGACTCGAAGAATTGGACGCTCTCGCCGGAATACTTGAGGGGCTGAACAGGATGAGCGGACCGAGTAAAGGAAAGGCGCTGGAACCGACCCTTCGGCACTTGCTGACTAGGGTGCTATGGCAGTAGCAGGTACGGCGCGGTCTTCCTTAGCCTTGGTGCGCAACAGGCTCCAAGGCCGCTGACGAATTTCGTCGCTGAATTGCTCAAGATTCTCGGATGTCGCGCGGAAGTTCTCAATCGTCTCCGCGATATTGGCGTCGTTGGCCATCACCAACGCCCGCACGTCCTCAAGCATCACGCGCGCCTCGGCCAGAGTCGCTTCTAACTCGGCAAGGTCTCGCTTGATGGGTTCGCGCGTTTCGTCGATTGTTCGGTTAACGTTAGCCACCGTCTCATCGGCGGTTTCGCCTACCTTCTTCATCTGTGCGACTGTTTCGTCCACGCGGACAAGCATCTCGCTGACTTGCGTTGTGATCTGATCGATCTTGGGCCC
>CAZYOX010000064.1:0-14522 GCA_964649285.1 uncultured Bryobacterales bacterium
AACTGCTGCCTCAGTTCGGCGGCGCTCAAGGCGTCACCGCCTGGTATGAAGTCGAGGGCCACGGAACTGCCGCCAAATGGGTGCGTCACGTCGTCAGCAACAAGCTCCACGGGCACGGCATCGGCGCCGGCGACGTCAACGGCGACGGACGCAACGATGTGCTAACCCCGCAAGGCTGGCTCGAATCTCCTGTCGCCTCCTCAGATCCGTGGAAGTTTCACGCCGATTACTCGTTCGAGAAAGAAGTCGGTTTTCTGTACGTCTTCGATGTCGACAAGAACGGCGTAGCGGACATCGTGACCACGCACGCGCACGATTACGGTATCTATTGGCTGGAGCAGACGAGCGACGGCGTCTTCGCCCAACGCCTCATCGACGACGCCTGGTCGCAAGCGCATGCGATGACGATGAAAGATCTAACCGGCGACGGCTACCCCGAGCTGATCACCGGCAAACGCCTGTACGCACACAATGGTCACGACCCCGGCGAACGCGAGCAACTGGGCGTCTACTGGTACGAACGTTTTCAGAACGGCGCGAATTGGGAGTGGGCCCGGCACATCATCGACTACGGCGGCCGTGCGGGCGGCGGCATGCAGATCCCGGTCGTCGACATCGATGCCGACGGCGATCTCGACATCGTCGTCGCCGGCAAGGGCGGAGTGTTCCTTTACGAGAACAAAGACTAGCGCTTCTCTGAGAGTTCCGTAGAACGGCCTCGTTCGTTGTAGAACTTCACCACTAGGGACTTTCGAGCGTCGAGCTCATGCTTCGGGACATCGAAGCGCGCGGCAACGAGTCCGTGGAGTTCCGCGCCCGGCTCGACTTCGGTACGCGGCAACAGCGGCTCGTCTTTCATGCCGCCCAGAATCGGGAAACGCTGGAACAGCATCTGAATGTCCGCGATTTGCACCGGCGAACCGACGTATGCCGCGCCGTTTTCGACAGTCATGGTCACTTCGCGTTGGTGAATGAACACGATTCGATCCGAAGCGTTCACGGCCGCGAAATTGACGACGGCTACCGAGGAACCTTCATCCATGGCCAGCGTGCGCACCTCGGTGATCTCGCCGGCGAGTTCCGGCGTGGCTCCTTCGTTATAGAAGTAGATCGCCCCGGCGACGAGCGCGGCGCCCAACAAGCCGAACGTCAGTATACGCTTCAGCGATTCGCTCATTTCGCGGGCAATTGTAGCAGTCTTATTCGATCCACAACGTTACGGTCTTGCTCGTCAGGCCGCCCGTGGAGAAGCGCAGTTCCTGCGCGCCCGACGGAGCGCTGAGCGAGATAGTGACATTGATCTGGTTGAGCCCAACGAATCCTGGAGCAAGACCGGCAAAGGCTACGCTGCCGAGCGTCGAGACCGGTGTTGCGTTTAAGCGCGTTTCGCCCGCCGGAGCCGCTTGGCCCGTCGCTTGCGGCGTTTGCAGGGCGCCGAAGCCGGTGCCGTAGACGACGATCGTCTCCCCCTTTCTCGCTGGATTGGCGGGCGTGATGACCGAACCGTCCGCATGGGTAGCGGCCGCCAGCATTTGCCCCTCGCGGTTGAACTCGAAGATCGCCGGCGCTATATCACGGAGGTTCAGCGTGAACGTGTTGCTCACCGTGTCGTTGATGCGGACTTTGACGATCGCGAAATTGTGTCCCGCGAACTCCCAAGGAACCTGAATGTTGAGTTGCGTGGGGCTAGCGTAAAACAGCGGCGCAGCTACGCTCAGGCCCGTTTCCGGAAAGTCGAAACTGACGCTGACATGCTTGAGCGCGATCGGCAAGGGTACAGACGATGCGTTCCCCAGGAACTCGGCCAGGCCAGAGCCGAAGACGGAAACGATGGACCCAGGTGCGACCGGGGCGCCTGCGGCGAAACTCGCGCCATCCACGATGCCGCCGATCACGGGCTTGGCGCGGGAATCATTCAAGAAGCTGACGGATATGGTGCCCACATCCACGCCGAAGTCCTGGAATCCAGGATTGGGACCAAAGTCGACGTCGGCGGCCGCAACGCCAAACGCGTCGGTAGAGCCGTCTCTCAATACTTGTCCCTCGCTATCGACGGCGAAGACGCCGCCCCCGTCTAGGACGTAGAAATCGACCGGCACGTTGGCCACCGGCTGGCCGTAGCGGTCGACTACTTTGACGATCAACAATTCCGGAATCGGCGCGCCGACTGTCCCGATCAAGCCGTCGCCGGCGATCGCCATCCCGTTGTAGGCGACGCCGTCGCCGACCGTAAACGAATAGGGAACCTCAAGCCGCGGAGCGCCGTCGCTGACGGTGATTCGCACGACGCCTTCGTAAATGCCTGGGACCGGAATCGTGCCATTGAGACGCACGGCAATTGCCCGCTGGGCGCCGGCGCCGAGCTGGAAGTTCACCGCCTGCAGCCCGTCCACCTCAATTGCCGCGGTCGTGGCGGCGACAGTGGGAACGACTTCCACAGTGAAGGATCGGGCTTGGCTCGCCACGTTCGTAATCGTGAGAACCTGCTGGCGAGGCAAAGAAAGTCCGTTGAGAGCGCCGAACCCAAGGGTGGCCGGCTCGGCCAAGGCTTGGGTGTCCAATGCGGCTCTGGCATCAAGCAGTCCGGCTCCCTTGGCGAAGACGCCGGCCGGATTGGCATCGTCGAAGAGCAGCGGGTCGGCAGTATTGATGATGGCTGAGCGAACTTGGGCGACCGTCAGCGCGGGGCTGCGCTGCAGTATCAGCGCGGCCGTGCCGGCGACAAACGGCGCGGCGAAGCTGGTGCCGCCCAACGATGTAAATCCTCCGGCTGAGTAGGCCCTTCCGTTGCGGTCCAGCATCTGCCCGGCAGTAAAGATCGAGGTTCCCGGCGCCGTGACCTCCGGCTTGATGGCGCCCTCTAGATTCGGGCCGCGCGAACTCGAAACGGCAATTTCATCGGCGAGCGTTGATTCCGGGTTGAGGGTTGGATCCAGCTTGATGGTGACCGGACCCACGGCGAGCTGATTGATCAAGCCGTCGCCGTCGTCGTGAGCAATGGTGTAGGTCGGGATGTCCAACGTCTCAAGGCCCGCGATACTCTCGGGAAAGTTGCGGCCTTCGGCGTTGATCAGGACCACGCCCACGGCGCCGGCGCGGGCGGCAAAGTCCGTCTTGAACTCCACTGGACAGCCGCCGTCGTCGATCACGGCGATCTGTCCGGCGAAGGACCCGGCGGCGAAGGGGCTACAGGCGAGGACGTCGCCCGCCGCGAGGGCGCCCTTTGCCGGAGCGGTGAGCGGGGCGCTGAGCCCTGGCTCCGAACCAGCAAGGGCCTCGAGCCTGATCCCGTTGTAGGTGACGCTCTGCAGGAAGCTCCGCGAATTGGCGGTCGCTCCGACCGCGATTACGCCAGGCGCCGACGCCGGGCTCGAGATCGAATTGAGCATCGGGTAAGCCTGCTGCCCAGCGGCTCCCGCATTGCCGGCAGCGGCTACCACGACCACGCCGAATCCGTCGACGGCCTCCTGGGCGGCTTGAGCGGCGAGGTCGCAATGCTGGCCGCCGCAGTCCTCGTTCCAAGGGTATTGAGCGGTAACTCCGGAACTGATGGTGATTACGTCCATGCCGTCGGAGACGGCGTCCTCGATCGCGGCGACCAAGGCCGCGTCGCTGGAGTAATCGCGGATATCGGGGGAACCGAAAATCTTGTAATTGCCCAAGAAGGCCTTGGGTGCGGCGCCGACGAGCATGCCGACCGGCGAACTCACTGGGCGCCCGGCGGCAATCATCGCCACAGCCGTGCCATGGCCAACCCGGTCGCGAGGCGTCTCATCGTCAGGCGCGGAAAACTCAGGCTCCGGCGGATTGAGCAGATGCACGTAGCTGCGGGCAACAATGATCTTGTTGTTGGTGTACGGCTTGTCCTCGGGATAGCCCTTGGGGAAGCCGGCGGGAGGCGAGACGTTGGGATCGTTGAATGCCGGATGGGTGTTGTCGATACCGGTATCGATGACGCCGATCTTGATGCCCGCGCCAGAGCCGTTGTCGCCCCCTGTTAGCGCTCGAGCAGAGGGCAAATTCACGATTTGACTAGCGGCATCTAGATGCAAGCGGACCCGACGCGAGCGCAACACGTTGGAAACGCCTCTCATCTCCCCGATTTGCTTAGCCTGTGCGGGAGTGGCGCGAATGAATATCGCGTTTAAGACGTTGTGTACCGAACCCAAAACGCTCGCCCCGGTTTCAGCGAATGCCGGCATGATCTCCAGCTGACGCTCATGAATTCCTTGGCCCATCGCCTTGACGGCCGAGTCATCCGTTTTCTTGGTTTGCTTCGTTTGGGCGAGCTGTTGTCCCACGGATGGTCCCTCAAGGATGACCGTGTAAACCGTTGCGCGATCGGCCGCCAGTACTGAAGAAACGAGAAAAAGAACCGCAAAGAACGCAACAAGGCGGGGGGTTTTGGGCATCAACTGACTCCACACACAGCGGCAAAGGCGTTTTTGGTGGACGCTTTCACTGGCAGGATCGTTTCAGCCTCCTCCGGAACTCGCCCGTCATGGGCCCCACGCTGGAGCCCCTAAGGTATAACGTATCGTTCGCGACCTTGTCTTGGCGGCAGGCCCAAATGCCTAAGACCGTGACAGATTCACCCTAACCCACGGCATCGCCCTTTCTCGTTTGTCGTGGATCGGATCCCTCTGGTAAGATGGGGACTGGTAATTTTCGGCGGGCGCGCGGCCCAACCGTGCGCCCGTTTTTGTGTGAGGGCTGCCATGAAGGAAGGAATTCATCCGAAAACGTATCGCGACGTCGTTTTCCGCGATATTACGACCGGGGAAGAGTGGCTGAGCCGCTCGACGGTCAAGAGTGACCGGACGACGACGTTCGAAGGCGCCGAGTACCCCGTGTACGACTTGCCGATCTCGTCGCTGTCGCACCCGTTTTACACCGGCCGGCAAAAGCTGGTTGACACCGAAGGCCGCGTCGAGCGCTTCCGCAAGAAATTCGGAACTCGCGAAGAACGCAGCAAGGCGAAGAACTAAATTCGCTCCAGTACGAAACGCGGAAGGCCGCGGCGGTGAATCCGCGGCCGTCGTGCTTTTAGGAGACGCCTTAATCGCCTGCCGCGCCCACCAACTCGGACTCGGTGCGCGGCTCATCCATCTCAAGCCGCCGTTGGCGTTCGTCGCCTAGACGCACCGAGACCAGCTTCGAGACGCCAGCCTCTTGCATCGTTACGCCGTAGAGCGTGGAGGCCGCCGACATGGTCGTCTTTGAGTGCGTGATGACAATGAATTGCGTGCGGTCGCTCATGCTCTCGATCAGCCGCCGGAACCGTTGGATGTTCGATTCGTCAAGTGCGGCATCGACCTCGTCGAGCACGCAGAAGGGGCTCGGCTTGTATTGGAAGGTGGCCACCAACAGAGCCAAGGCGGTCAGCGATTTTTCGCCGCCCGACAGCAGCGCAACGCTCTGCAGCTTCTTGCCCGGAGGCGAGGCGACGATGTCGATCCCCGACTCGCCGATATTCTCTTCGTCAGTCAGGCGCATCTCGCCGATACCGCCGCCGAAGAGCGTCTGGAAAGTCTTGCGGAAGTTTTCGTTAACCGCTTCGAAGGCTTCTTTGAACTGCTTGCGCGAGGCCGCGTCGATCTCGTGAATCGCCTTCTGCGTATCGGCGATCGAGTCGCGCAGATCGGACTGCTGAGTTTCGAGAAACTCTTGGCGTTGTTCGGCTTCTTTGTACTCCTCGAGAGCCAGGACATTGACCGGACCAAGACCCTCGATTTTGGCCTTTAACGACAGGTAGTTCTGCTCTGCTTCCACGACCTCTTCGTCGGAGAGATCGGTTTTCACCCCTGCCGTAACCTCGGCCAGGGGCTGCCTCAACTCGCGCTCGCACATCTCCTCGAGATGTTTGAGATCCGAGCGGCTTTGGACTAAGGCGAGCTCTAACTGATTGCGCTGCTGGCGAAGCTCTTCCACTTCGCCACGCAGGGAGCGGCCTTCTTCTTCGAGATCGGCGCTCTGGCGGCGCGATTCCTCAAGGCGCGCCGTCAGCGTCTCTACGTCCTCTTGGACGGTTTTGCGCTTGGCCTCCAACTCGACGATGCGCACGTTGAGTTGTTCGTTGTCGGCGAGCAACTGTAGGCGCTCCGCGCTCCACTGCGCGGTTTGCGCCTTGACGCGTTCGCGCCGTTGCGTCTGCTCATCGGCGAGGCGCCTGATGCGGTCGAGCGCAAGAGACGCCGAGCGGCGGCGCTCTTCCAGCGTGGCAGCCTCGGCTCGCAAACTCGACTGTTCATCGCTAGCGGCCTGCAAGGCGGCGCGGGCTGCGTCCATCTTGCCTTTCAAGGTTTCCGATTCGATTTCCGCCGCTTCGTTGTCGCGCTCGCGCTGAGCGATCTCTTGCTCGATCGCTTGGCGCTTGGCTGCGGCCTCGGCTGCCTCGCGCAACAGCCGCTGGCGTTCCTGCGCCGCCACCTCGGCGCGGCGCGTGGCGCGCTCGGACTCTTGCTTCACCCTTTGCAGATCGTGCTCCCCGGCAAGCGCGGCCTTCTCGGCTTGCTGGATGGCGCCGCGCAGTTGCTCACGCTCGGAGGTGATCCGCGTCATTTCTTCTTCGGCGAGAGCGACGGCCTGGCGATTCTCTCCGAAGGCCTGTTCCGCGGCAGCCAGCTTGGGCATCAGCTCACGCAGCTCGCGCTTGAGCGCCAAGGGTCCCGCGCTGCTCTTGCGGCCGCCGCTGACCGTGTGTCCGCGGTAGCAGAGGCCGTTGGGCAGCAAGAAGTAGAGATCGGGATAGCGCACCGCCAAGCGCTTGGCGTCTTCTTCGCGCTCGACCAGATAGCAGCTGCGCAGCTTGGGCAACAGCAAAGAGGCCGAAGCGGAGAGGCCGTTGGTGAGGCGGACGTGATCGGCTAGCCGGCCTGTAACTCCGGTCTCTGGGCCCAACACCGGATCTTCGCCAGGAATTGGCCGATCGGGGTGAATCAGGAAGGTCGCATGCCCTTGCAGATCGGCCAAGAGGAAGTCGACGCCCTTCCGCGCTTCTTGCCAGTCGTGGACGAGGACGAACTCCAGCTCTTCGCGCAGGAAGTCTTCAGCGGATCTTTCGAACTCGCGGTCGACATCGATGAAATCGGCCAGCACGCCCATCGGCTTGAAGCCTTCCTGCGGCCGGCGTTGCAGCGCGCTGAAGAGGCCTTTGACCGTTTCGGTCGTGTAGGCGTGGTGCGAGAGAATCTCTTCGAGCGATTGGCGGCGTGCGCCGAGCCGGGAAAGTTCGTGCTGCAGCGTGTCGGCTGTTTCGCGGCGGGCTTTGGTCTCGCTCTTGAGGGCTTCCAGGGCTGCGGCCATGTCGCTTTCGCGCGTACGCATGGCGCTTAGCTCTTGGCGCAAGGCCTGGATGCGGGTCTCGCGTTCCTGGCGGCCTGCCTGTACCTGCTCGAACTCCTTGCGCGCCTGGGCTTCTTCCTCCTCGACGCGGGCGGCTTGTCGCGTATTGCCGGCTTGAAATTCTTCGATCTTGCCGACCTGATTGCGCATGGACGAGAGTTCCCCGAGCAAGCGCATGACGCGCTGGCGGCTCTGATCCTGCGCGCGCTGGACTTCGGCAATCTCCTGCTGCCGCGCCGAGAGCGCTTGATTGCGTTCCGCCAGCCGCCCGCGAATCTCTTCGCTCTGCTTTTGTACCGTTTCGACGGCTTCCTTCTCGGCGATTAATTCGAGCTCCAGTTGCTCGATGCGTTGCACCAACGATTGAATTTCCGTCTCGGCATGGCGCTCACGAGACTCGTTTTCGATGACGGTCCGAGCTTGTTGCTCGACGCGCGAGCGGCAACGCTCGGTTTCGACCGTGAGCGTGGAATACTCCTGGCGGCGGGCGTCGAGTTGCTGGGCCCACGTCTGTTCCTGCTGGCGTTGGGCGTCGATGCTGGACTCGATGGTGCGAGCCCTCGCCATATGCCTCTGGAAGGCGGCGTCGGAGGTCTGCAGGTTCTCTTCGCCCGCTGCGATGTCGGCGGTCATCCGGCGGTGACGGGTGGCCAACATGGCTCCTAGCGCGGAATCGAACTCCTTCTTGAGCTCTTCGTAGCGGCGAGCCTTGGCGGCTTGGCGCTTGAGCGAGCCTACCTGGCGAATGACTTCTTGCAGGATGTCGTTGACGCGATTGAGGTTCTGCTTGGCGCTCTCAAGCTTGAGCTCGGCTAGGCGCTTGCGTGACTTGAACTTGGTGACCCCGGCGGCCTCTTCGATGATGGACCGCCGATCGAGCGGCTTGGAGCTGAGCACTTGCCCGATGCGGCCCTGCTCGATGATGGCGTAGTGGTTGGGGCCGAGGCCTGTACCCATGAACAGGTCATGGACGTCGCGCAGGCGGCTGACGTGTCCGTTGATGATGTACTGGCTGTCGCCGGAGCTGAAGAGCTTGCGGGTGACGTTGATTTCGCCTGGACGCTTGCCGGCTGGGTACGAAAGGCCGTTGATCGTTCCGTCGGGGCCAGCCTGTCCGTCGCGGGCTTCCGGATCGTAGAGGGTTAGCGAAACGGTGGCCATGCCGGAGGGCTTGCGGTCGCGCGATCCGCTGAAGATCACATCTTGCATGCGGGCGCCGCGCAAAGTCTTGGCGGACTGCTCGCCCAGCACCCAGCTGATGCCGTCGCTGACGTTGGACTTGCCGCAACCGTTGGGGCCGACGATGGAGGCGATCCCCGAGCCGGAAAAGATCAGCTCCTCTTTGTCACAAAACGACTTGAAGCCGAACAGCTCCAGTTTCTTCAGCTTGAGCAAAATGCGCAGCCTCCCTCAGACTTGTGCTGGGCGGGAAGACGAAGAGTCGTCCACCCCATTCTAAAGCCTGGGCCGTCCCCAGCATCAGATCATGCTACTGCGAGTCGGGAGCATTGTAAAGAGACATAGCCACAAGATATGGGGCACTAGACACGATTTAGCGCCATATGTAGAATGTTGATTGACGACATGTGGCGTGAATTCAAGAGGATAGAGGTACCCGGTTCGACCGAGACTTGAGGCGCTGATTTTTTCGAGCAGCGGGGCCAGCCAGAAGTTCTACATGCGTAGTAACAATCGAGCGGCTTTAGTTAGCGGCGGCGTACTACTCGCGTCGTAGCTGGTCTGTGACCAAGCCCACACAGTTACACTAAGGGCGCGAGGCTCCCCATGAAGAACCTTGGCCGCATTGCCGCGACGATCGCCGGCGCGCTCTACGCGTTGAGCCCGATCGACTTCCTGCCCGACTTCATCCCCGTGCTGGGACAACTGGACGATGTCGGGGTGATCGTGCTGGTTCTGATCTACTGGCTGGCTGCACGAAAACAAGAGCCAGCCGCAGCTAGCCAGGACGGCAAGGTCATCGACGTCGATCCGATCGAGTAGAATTGAGCGCGGGCGCGCTCTGATGATCCTTCGACAGCACTATCTCAACTGTTTGGCGCATGCCTCGTATCTGGTGGGCGATGAGGCGACGGGCGGGGCGCTGATCATCGACCCGCAGCGGGACGTCGAGCAATATTTGACTGAATGCGCGGAACTCGGACTAAAAATCAAGTACGTACTGCTGACCCACTGCCATGCCGATTTCGTCGCCGGGCATCTGGAGTTGCGCAAGCGTGCCGGGGCGCAGATCGCGATGGGCGCTCAGGCGAATGCGGAGTTTGAGTTTCTTGCTCTCAAGGACGGCGATACGCTCGAACTCGGCGCGTTGCGTTTGAAGACACTGGAGACGCCGGGGCATACGCTGGAGTCCATCTCAGTGTTGCTCTACGACACGAGCCAGAGCGTCGAAAAGCCGCACGCAGTGTTTACCGGCGACACATTGTTCATCGGCGATGTGGGACGGCCCGACTTGCAGGCTTCGATCGGCATTACGGCCGAGGAGTTGGCCGGGAAGCTGTACGACTCTCTGCGCGAAAAGTTGATGACGCTGCCCGACGAGACGTTGGTCTACCCCGCGCACGGGGCGGGCTCGCTGTGCGGCGCCAGGATGAGCAAAGAGACCGTCTCGACCATGGGCGAACAGCGGCGCACGAATTACGCGCTGCAGCCGATGGAACGCCGAGAGTTCATCGACTTGCTGACGGCCGAAGAGCGCGAGTCTCCGGCGTACTTTAGCTACGACGCGGTGCTGAATACCAAAGAGCATTTAACTCTTGATGAAGCGTTGCAGAAGGCGCTGACGCCGCTGTCGCTTGACGAAGTGCTGGATCTACGCGATCGGGGAGCGCAGTTGCTCGACACGCGTGACGGGGCGGATTTCGCGCGGGCCCATTTGGCGGGTTCGTTAAACATTGGCCTCGGGGGCCAATACGCGACCTGGGCGGGAAGTTTGCTGGACCGCGAACGGCCGATCGTCGTGATCGCCGAGCCGGGTTCGGAGGAGCAGTCGGCGATGCGCCTGGGCAGAATCGGGTTTGACCATGTCGCCGGCTATCTCAACGAAGGCGTGGCGGCGCTCGAAGCGCGCAGGGAATTGGCCGACGGCTGGGATCGGCTGGGGCCTACGGAGCTGCGGACGCTGTTAGATTCCGCTGAGCCGCCGGTGGTGCTGGACGTGCGCGCGGAGCGTGAGCATGGGGCGAAGAAGATTGGGGGCAGCGTCAACGTGCCGTTGAGCCGTCTCGCACAGGGCGCCGCCGCGCTGGATCGGGAGCGTCAATACGTGGTGCACTGCGCGGGCGGCTATCGGTCGGCGATCGCGGCCAGCATTCTGCAGCGTGAAGGATTCGGCCGGATTGCTGAGTTGGCCGGGGGCGTAGCCGCCTGGCAGGCGGCGAAGATGCCGCTTGAATCCACGGCTTAGAACCTTGGTGCCCGGGGCGGGGGTCGAACCCGCATATCCTTGCGGATGAGGGATTTTAAGTCCCTTGCGTCTGCCAATTTCGCCACCCGGGCGGGACTTTGGAATCAGTTGGTGAGTTGAGTTGGCGATGTTTCCGGCCGCCTGTGAGGGGCGACTGTGGGACGGCAAAGCCTTTCCGTCCGATTGTACCTTGGACAGACGCTGCGAACGTGTTCCCTGGGGCCACTCATCGCGGTCGGCCACTAACGGGCTCCAGTTGTCCGACGGCGCCACATAGCCACAGGAGTAGGCTACGGCCTAGTTGGCAACGGATGAACTTCAGCTTCGCGTGTGGTAGATAGCTTCGGTACCGTATTCGCGTGGGGTGCGGGGTTGGTTGAAGCCTATGACTGTGTGGTTCATTAGAAAGGTCGTCAAAAACCAAACTGTCGCGAAGGCGATGTTCGCCTATGGCTGTTTGACGACACCTCTGTTCCTCTACGTCTACGTATCGTTCGCGATTCTCGAACAGCGGGACGTGCCGGACTTCCTTGCAACTCACGGGTCTCCCCAAATGTGGATCTCTATCGGGAGCGTCCACTTTTTGACATTAGTTCTAACATGCATGCAAAGCCCCATGGGCGAAAGGGACCCCCTGTGGGCTCCCGTCATCCGACCAAGCAAATCGTCCATCTTGATCGGGCGCGCAATCGTCTTCGTGGCGACTTGTAACTGGTTGTTCTGGTTACCCTACGCCCCTTGGCATGCCCTGGCCGCTATGTTTCTCCTGATGGCGGTTTACACGGCGGTGCATTGGGCCCTGCGGCCAGAGAATGTCTTTTCGTGGCCAGTCTTGCGACTCTTACGCGGATCCGGGTCGAACCCTCTGATGAAACCCCTGGTTGAAAGGTCCATCGCGAGACGGTCTGCCATGCCACTGGAGGAGTGGCTGCCCGAGCTGCTGCGATGTTGTGAGCTTGTCGTTGGCAGCAAGCGATTGGTCAACTCCGAAACCCCGGGTGCAGGCGAGATCGACTGCTTGGAGTTCCAGGTTCATGTACTAGACGAGTTGGGTTCTAAAACATGCCTGTTGCGCTACAAGAAGAGCTTGTCGAGAGACGGGTTTATGGCGATTCAGGAGTTCCTGCGTCGAGTGGCCTCGCTGGATAGGAAGCAGCCGGACCAAGGCGCGTGGCGGGAAACAATTGAAGGAGCCCACTCGGTTCTTGCCTTGCGAGAAACGTTAATTAGGGCGGTCAATAGAGTTCGTTGACGGGCGATCGGCGCTGGCAAGCGTTTTAGAATGCTTGCGGAAAGTGCGTGCAATGCGAATCTTATGGCTGTGGATGCTGTGTTTGATGCTCGGCTGCAACGATGGCCCTAGGAAGTCGATGAGCAGATCAACATCTACTTGGCCAACAGGAATTACGCCCATCCTAATACTAACCGTCTTGCCCCTGACCTTGTGGCCAACGGAGCGCCCATCGTGCCGCAACTAGTAGACCGGTTGGAACGGACGACGGACGGAGGCGAAATAGAGGATCTAGTATTCGTCTTCTACCAGTTGCAAATCTCGCGACTATCCCCTGTAGCCGACGATGTAGAGCTTATGGAAGCCCTAGGACGCCAGATCCAGTCCATCCCTTTGGGGCGTAGACAGTTGGCGATGGCTTGGCTGCCGCGAATTCGATAGATGGCCGACCTGCAGCGAAGGCGAGGCCGTTTGGGCGCGACACCTCCTTACGGCGTTGGTTGAGCGGCGGGCAAGACGCTAGAGGACAGCTTGAAGACATTTATTAGTTGGTTAGCTCATTCGGATGAGCGTCCTGTTGCCGAGCAAGTTTGGAGCGGCGTCAAGATTGCCTTGTATTTTGTCGCCGGATTCGCATGCTTCATCACCTACGTAGTGGGAATTTCCTACGCTGTGGTTGGAGCGCCGTTCAAGGCCATCGCATACCTGAGCCCTAGTCTGCCCATCCTCTATTTCACAGTGCACCGGTGGGTGAGATTCTTGCCGGGATTTCTTTTCCTCGGGGCACTTACCGGAGCACGGTCCGACAGAACTGTTGAAAGCGGTGAAGTATTAATTATTGTCATTGCGCTGGCGGCATCGGCGTTCCTGAGCCTACAGCTTCTAAACCGGGAATTGAATTGGATCGATCGCATAGCTACGGTAATCGCGGTGGCTTGTCCTGTCGCTGGCGCCGCGATGGGCGGTCGCGCGCAATCGGCGGGCTCCCTTGCCATGACCGCCGCGCTAGCGATTCCCTGGTTGATGAATCGGCGTAGAGTCGCTCTGCAGTCTGATCGCGGGCCGCTTGGGAAATCCGATGAGCGTCAGATCCTCGGCGGCGATTGAGCGCTTCTTAGGCGATTCCATTTTTTGCTGAGGAATACCCAGACGGCTTTCCACCAGGGGCCACCGAAATTGCCGTAGTGCAGGTAGCTAGCCCAGCGGAGGATCTTGTCGCCGGGCTGGTCGTAGGAGATGTCCATGCCCGCTACTTCGGCGGTGTAGGCATTGACGTAGGCGCTGGGTGATGTTGGCGGATGATCCGCACCATCGTGGTTTCTTCTTCCGGCAGATCGACCCAGGTCCTGACCGCGCCTGGCGTCGCTTCTTCGGCAGCTCGGACTAAGGCGTTGACCGAAGCGAAAGGGCGCGCCCGGGAATGGGTTCGGGGGCGGGAGGTCGCGTTTGCGATAGACGTAAACATCCTCGATTTCGATCTTGGCGGAAGCGGAACTCATCGACCGTCACCCAGCGACCGCAATCGGGGAAGACTCCTTGTCCATGTGCAACGGAGTTGCATATGGTCACGGAAACCTTCCCGCCAGTCTAGATTCTCGTTGCGATTCCGGAACCCGCGCTTGCGGCGATCGAAACAATGGCGTAGCGGAGCAGGTCTATCGGGTGAGTAACGGGCCATGCCTGATCAAACGAGAGTCCGCCTGCTGGGGACGCTCTCTCAGTGGGCGGCGCTCATCACATGCGCGGCGTTGGGATTCGCTCTATTTTCCTTCGTCGACCTGACGCCTCAAGTCGAAGACGATTTCTTCTTCTCCAACGAAGATCCCCAACTACAGGAGTCCCTAAGGATCGAGAGGGAGTTCGGCGCGAGCCGGCAAGTCTTCGTGGCTGTTCAGTCCGACAACCTCGTTTCGCAGGAATACATCGATAATATCGCCCGCTTGACAGCGGACTTGCAGGCGATCGAAGGAGTGGAGGACGTCCGCTCGCTGAGCCGGGGCTTGGAAGAACCGGAGAAGGTCGCCAAGCGCGAGCCGGACGAAGTCTTCAAACGGCTAGCCAAGAGCCCTTTTTGGACGCAGTTGCTGCTGACGCCCGACAGCGAGGCGTCGATGGTGGTTTTGCGCGTTGCCGAGGACCAGGTCCAAACGGTCGTTCAAGAGCTCGATCGTATCGCGGAGGAATATGACGCGCCCGGGTTCCGGCTAGCGGTGTCCGGCGTGCCCTACGTCGCCGAACACATCCGGCAACGCCTCGTGCATGACCTGAAGGTGTTCAGCACCAGCGCCATCCTCATGTTCGGACTGCTGATGGGACTGTTGTTCCGCTCCTCAGCCGTCGTGGCGGGGATGATGATTGCGGCGTTAGCGGCGTCCTTTGGGACGTTTTTAGCGCGCGCGGCATTCGGCATGGAGACGGACATTCTGGCGCCGAATCTGTGGACGATCGCCTTCGTGCTGACGTTGTCGCATGTAGTGTATTTGACGGCGCAGTGGCGCGCTCAAGCCGAGAAGATTGGAACAC
>CAZYOX010000065.1:0-14433 GCA_964649285.1 uncultured Bryobacterales bacterium
TTCCGTACCGGCTGCGCGCGGAAGTCGTGAAACTGAACGAGTTGAGCGGGCATGCCGATCAGCGGGAACTGCTGCAGTGGATGAAGCCGTTCGCTCATCGACTGAAGGGCGTATTCTTGGTCCATGGCGAGCGTGAGCAATCGTTGGCGTTTCAAGCCGCCATCAAAGATCGATACGGCTTACATGCGGTGTTGCCAACGGTCGGCCAGACTGTGAAACTCAGCTAGCGCACCAAACCGCCCAGCAAGGCCCCGACGCAGTACGAGAGCGCCGCTGCTGAGCCGCCAACCGCTAGCGTCTCCAGCCCTGCCAACAGCCACGATTGGTCGACAAACCGAGACTTCAGAGCACCGGTCAAGAAAAAGGCGATGCCGGTGAGTATGGCGCTCCAGAAGAATGGATTGGCGATGCTCATTCCGAAGTACTCGAAGGCAAACGTTAGCAGGGGAACGGTTCCCACCAGAACGAAGGCCGCAAAGGTTACCGAAGCTGCGCGTATCGCGGATGGCCCGTGAAGGGAGACGCCGTGTTCATCGGTAAGCATCGTTTGGACCCACCGGTCGCGGTTTGCCGTGATGATGTCGACGGCGCGTTCGAGGTCGTCGTTTTCGAAGCCTTTTTGGCGGAAGATCTCGCGAACCTCTTCGCGTTCTCCTTCCGGGTAGTCGGCGATATGTTGGTTCTCTATCGCGCGCAACTTGTCGCGTTGTTGGCGCTCGGCGCGGACTCCGAGGAAGTTGCCCGCCGCCATGCTGAAACCGTCTCCGATCAGGTTCGCAATGCCTAGGATGATGATGATCGAGTTGGAGAGATCTGCGCCGGCAACGCCCGAAACGACGGCGAAGGTCGTCACGGCGCCGTCGATCGCGCCGTAGATGAAGTCGCGGAGGTAGCTGTGGACGGGCCCCGCGGCCAGCCGCTGGCGAATGGCCAAACGCGTGTGAGAGGCCTCCAGCCGAGCACGGCGATCCTTGTCGTCCACCACGAACTAATTCTAGAGCGGCTAGAATGGGCACTCCTAGGAGGAGCAGGTTTTTGTCAGCCGTTCGTCTAAAATTTCGCGCTAAGAAGCTACACCCTGACGCTCAACTTCCGCGCTTTGCGCATGGGCCGGACGAGGATGCCGGAATGGACCTCTATGCCGTGGAGGAAGTCATGCTCGCTTCTGGAGCCCGTGCGTCGGTGGGTTGCGGCATCGCTTTAGAAATTCCCCCCGGGTACGAAGGGCAGGTGCGGCCCCGTAGCGGTCTAGCGGCCAAGCACGGCGTTACGTTGGTCAACTCGCCAGGGACGATTGATCCGGGCTATCGCGGCGAAGTCCGCGTGCTGATGATCAACTTGAGCCGCGAGGCCTACTTGGTGAAGGCGGGGGAACGAGTGGCGCAGTTGGTCATTGGCGCTTATGCAGCGCCGGAATGGCAATGGTCAGAAACGTTGGACGATTCAGAACGCAGCGACGGCGGTTTTGGATCGACCGGCGCTTAGGTTATCGGGCGGCGTCCCGAGGCCCCAGCGTCGTGCGGCCGCAATCGATGATCAACACTTCGCCCGTTGTCGCGGTGGCGTCGGCGGCCAAGTACAACGCCGCCTTGGCGACTTCATCGGCTTGGGCCAGCTTGCCCATCGGCGAGGACTTTGTCGCTTTCTCGAAGGCTTCGGGCGGCCAACCCGCAAAATTCGTCCGAACGAGCCCCGGCGCCAATCCGTTGACGCGGATATCCGGCGCCAGCGCCCGGGCCAGCGACTTCGTCATCGTGACGACGGCTGCCTTGGAAGCGGCATAGATGATTGAACTGCCCGATGCATGGAAGGCAGAGGACGAAATATTGTTGATGATCACGCCGCCTTGGCGCTTCAGCAGGGGAACCGCCTTGCGTGTGCAGTAGAACGTCCCGCGAAGGTTCGTGTTCAGGGTGCGGTCCCAAATTTCGTCGGTGAGTGCTTCGAGGTCCTTGTGCGGCGTTAGCTGACTCCAGCCGGCGTTGTTCACCAGGATGTCGAGGCGAGCCCAGCGCAGATCGACCTCGTCGATCATGCGGTTCACGTCTTCCTGCTTCGACACGTCCGCCTGTACAGCGAATGCTTCGCCGCCGCGAGATGCGATCGCCTTGACGACTTCTTCGGCGGCCTCGCGCGACGAACGGTAGTTGACTGCCACACTTGCGCCTTCGGCGGCGAAAAGCTCGCAGATCGCTCGGCCCATTCCGGTTCCTCCTCCGGTGACGAGGGCGGTCATGCCGTGCAGCTTCATAGGAAACGGCTATTGTAGGACGTTTAGGGCGACCGCCGCCTTGGTGATCGAATGGCTTCCAAACGCATCGTGATTTGCTGCGACGGCACTTGGAATGTTCTTGAGCCAAGCGACGGCAGCAAGCCGACGAACGTCGCCAAAATTAGCCGGGCGATCTTGCCGGTTGCGCCGGACGGCGTGGAGCAACTGGTCTTCTACGATACGGGCATCGGTTCGGGGGGCTTTTGGGATTGGCTCATCCCTGGGCATACGGGCATCGGATTGTGGCGCAAGGCGCTCAACGGATACCGCTTCATCGCCCGTCATTGGGCGCCGGGCGACGACGTGTTTCTATTTGGCTTTAGCCGCGGCGCCTATACCGTCCGCTGCCTGGCGGGCTTTCTTGGGATGGCTGGTTTGCTCGGCGAGTCGGAACTGATGAGCGCTTGGAGAAGTTTCGAAGGGGAGCGATGGCGTGGGCCCAAGCGGCCTTTGCCGATCAAGATGGTCGGCGTGTGGGATACGGTGGACTCGCTGGGGTTGCCTGTGCCGGTGCTGCGCCAGTTGACGCGGCCAAGGCTGCGCTTCCGCGACGGAGTGCTCGGCCAGCACGTCGCCAATGGTTTTCACGCGCTGGCGATTGATGAGATTCGCTCGGCGTTTGTTCCCGTGTTGTGGGGGAATGATCCGGCGCCCGGCCAGCGTATCGAACAGGTATGGTTCCCGGGCGTGCATGCCGATTGCGGCGGCGGGTACGCCGAAGACGGTCTGGCCGATCTGGCGCTCAACTGGATGCTGCGCCGGGGCGAGGAGTGCGGTTTGGCTTTCGACCGCGCCTACGAGCGTCGCGCGATTCATGCTGACACGGGCCAGGCGCCGCACAAGGAGCGAAAGGGCTTGCACCGCCTACTGCCGACGCATGAACGTCCGGTCCTCGAAGCGAATCAGCGCACCGAGCGCATCCACTGGAGCGCCGCGGCGCGGTTGGACGATCCAGGCGCGGACTACGGACCCGACAACCTGTGCGCGGCCCTCAAGAAGCACGGCCGCGGCGTTGTCACCGACCCGAGCGAAGACGCGGCGGATTAGGCGAACATAGGACTCTTCGCCATGTCTGATTTTCTTTCCGATAAACCCATTCCGCCCGCGGAGCGGCTGATGTTTGCCATGGATGTGCCCGGCCCGGCGGAAGCTCGCGCCTTGGCTGAGCGACTGGGCGACAGCGTGCAGTTCTATAAGCTGGGGCTCGAACTGTTCATGGGCGGCGGCTATTGGGAACTGGTCGACTGGATGGTGGGGCAGGGCAAGAAGGTCTTTGTCGACTTGAAGTTTTTTGATGTGCCGGCAACCGTCGCCGGGGCCGTCCGTAGACTTGGCGGACGCGGCGTGACTTGCTGCACGGTGCACGGCAACGACGGCATGCTGCAAGCGGCATGTGAGGCGAAGCAGGATGTCAAGGTCTTGGCGGTAACGGTGCTGACGAGTTTGGACCGCGGCGACTTGGATAGTCTTGGTTTTGCATGTGATCCTCGGCAACTGGTGTTGTCGCGCGCGCGGCGAGCGCTGGAGATCGGGTGCGACGGCGTTGTGTCTTCGGGTCTCGAAGCGCCGGACATTCGCCGCGAAGTCGGCTCGAAACTGTTGGTGGTCACGCCGGGAATTCGTCCGGTGGAGAACCGCCCTGCGGACGACCAAAAGCGCACGGTCGACGTGGAGCAAGCCTTCCGCGGCGGGGCGGATTACATTGTGGTCGGACGTCCGATACGCAACGCACCGGATCCGCGCGCTGCCGCCGAAGCCATACAGGAGACGATTAGCGGTCTCTTTCCTGCCAGCGCTTCTTGATCTCGACTGCGGCCTTAGCGGCGCCCTTTAAGGCCGACTCGCCGGCCTTCTTGACTTCCGGTTCGGCCTTCTTCCAGAAATCCTTGGCACGCGGAGCGACTTCGTCGGCGTAAAGCTTTTTGGCCTTTTCCTGGTTCTCCGGGTCGGAGGCGAACTCGCGGACGGCTCGCGTAATCAAATTGCGAAACAACGCCATGGTTCGGATCGTATTGTAGCCGCCTTCCACGAAAAATGCCTCGGGACCGGAGTCCCGAGGCTGTGCTCTCAAGCCTGAGAGAAGTGCTAAACCTTGTCCGGCGCCGGAACTTCGAAGCCCTCGCGGTACTGTTGCCCGAGCATTTCGTTGGCTAGGTCGTCGTTGGTGAAGCGTTCGCGCTTGGGATCGAACTCCAACACCTTATTACGCTGGAATGTAATGTTGCCCAGGTGAGCCATGCCGGCGGCCATATGCGCCTGTTCGACGGGACCGTTTTGGTCGGACGTCTTGCGGCTGCGCACGGCCTTGATGAAGTTTTCGAAGTGCATCGGCTCCGCGTCCCCGGACGGCCCGGGCTCGTTGTTGGGCCCGAAGTAGAACTGATACTTGCCGTATCCGCTGACGGCCAGATAGCCTTCGGAGCCGTAAAACAAGTTTGCGTTCGACTGCTCAAAGGCGTTTGCGCCCGGCGCATTGGTTTCGCGGTTCGAACACCAGAAACGGACCGCGATTTCGGCATGCTTCCTTCGTTCGCCGTCCTCGAACTCCATCAACGTGGTCAGCAGCTCGGGCGTTTCGCGATAGTCGTCCCATAGGTAGCGGCCGCCCATGGAGGTGAGCCGGGTCGGTTGGCCAACGCCTAAGCCCCACTGCAGAAGGTCCGTTTCGTGAATGCCCTGGTTGCCGATCTCCCCATTCCCGTAGTCCCACGTCCAGTGCCAGTTGTAGTGCACATGACGCTTGGAGTAGGGTCGCCACTTGCCGGGACCCACCCACATGTCGTAATCGAGCGTGGTCGGCGGCGTTTCCGATTTGGGGAAGTTCTCCAGAGCGGGGCGCCACTTGTAGATTGTGGCGCGAGCCATATACACGTCGCCGATGATACCGTCATTGAGCTGTTGGATGGCCTCTCGGATCGCCTCGGAACTGCGTAGTTGGACGCCGTGCTGGACGATACGTTCATACTTCTTGGCCGCTGCGATCAAGCTGAGGCCTTCGTTGTAGCAATGCGTAGAGGGCTTTTCGACGTAGACGTCCTTGCCGGCTTGACAGGCCCAAATCGCCGCGAGCGTGTGCCAGTGATTCGGTGTAGCGATCGTCACGACGTCGATATCTTTGTCGTCGAACACCGTGCGCATGTCCTGGACGATTTTGACCTTCTTGCCGTACTTCTTCTCGAACTGCGCGGCGCGCTTTTGGGCGACTTCCAGATCCGGGTCGACGATTGTCGTGATTTCGACGTTCTCCAGCGGTTGCAGTCCGTTGAGATGGGATTGCCCGCGGCCATTGACGCCAAGCACCGCGACACGTATGGTTTCATTCGCGCCGATCGCAGTCGCCGGCGCGAGAGCGGACGCAGCGGCGACCAAGCCGGCTGCATTCCTGACAAACGCTCTTCGTTCCATGAAAGCTCTACTCCTTCGGGCATTTATGATAACGCCCGGCCGTCTCGATGCGGCGAAAAAATGGTCCGATGAAGAGACACCGAGCAGCAGGCTAGATGCGGTGGAAGGCCTTGAGAATGTCTCTCATGCCGTATTTCAAAGCGATGGGGCGGCCGTGAGGGCATGCCATCGGCACTTCCGTCTTGGTCAGTTCTTCAAGAAGCCAGCGCATCTTGGGCATGTCGAGCGGCATATTGACTTTGATCGCCGCATGGCAGGCGATCGTTGCGGCGATGCGCTTTTGCACATCCAACAGCGAGAGGTTGCGCATCTCCCGCTCGGGAGTGTCGAGGATCTCTTGAATGAGATTCTCCGCCTCGTGAGGGGATAGGTCCGCCGGAGTCGCTTTGACGGCGATGGTTCGATTGCCGAAAGGCTCGATATCGAAGCCGTTTGCCCGAAACTCTTGCTCGATCGCGTCGAAGACGTGTTCTTGGCCGGGCCGGAGCGTCACCACGAGCGGCATCAAGAGACGTTGGGACTCCGGCTCGCCGCGTTCGCGCTGGCGCAGCACCTTCTCGAATAGGATGCGTTCGTGCGCGACGTGTTGATCGATCAACCAGAGGCCGTCTGGCCCGGCGGCGACGATGAAGCTGTTCTGAATCTGACCGAGCGGGCGCAACTGGTCCAGGTTGGCCAGCGTGTTCGTGATGTTCTCCGCCAGCGGAGCTCGTGAATGGTTATCGGCGGGAACGGGCGGATCGGCAACTGGCGCGGCTACGTACTCCGGCTCCGCGGCGGCGGCGACCGGCATCGAACTCCCTGGCGAGAAATCGAAGCGTGATGAGGTCGCTCGCGGGGCGGCCGTGGCGGGAGACGGGTCAGGTGACGTATCGATGCGCCGCGGAGCATCGATAGGAAGGGCATCGCTCTCCATCTCTTCGGTGGATTCGGAGAAGGGCAGACGGATCGCCGACTGGCCGGGAGACGGGGGCAGGGAGATGGATGCGGCGGGCTTGGACAACACCAGAGACTCGCGAATCGAGTCCCGCACAAAGTCGTGCACAAACGACTGATGCCGGAAGCGGACTTCGGTCTTCGACGGGTGTACGTTGACGTCGACCTCTTCCGGCGCCATTTCCAAGAACACCAGGGCAAAGGGGAAGTATCCGGGCGGCATCATGTTGTGATACGCGCTGGTGATGGCCTTGAGGATGACGCGGTCGCGTATCAATCGTCCGTTGACGAAGACGTAGATCGCGTTGCGGTTGAGCTTCTGAACCTGCGGTTTGGAAACGAACCCTTGCAAGGTGAAGGTATGAACTTCTTTCTTACGCGGAACTTGCGCTTCTTCGACCGCGCGCCATGGCGGTGGGGCAGGGGGAGCGATCTCAAGTATTCGCGAAACCGGGTCGAGTTCAATCAACTCATCGAGAACGTCGGAACCGAAGACTTGGTAAACGCGCTCGCGCAGCGTCGCCACGGGCGTGACCTGCAAGAGGGTTCCATTCTCATTGGCGAGATGGAAGCTCTTGTCGATGTGAGCCAGACTGTAGTGCGTGACCAGCGAGGCCACATGAGCCAGTTCCGTCTTCTCGGTACGCAGAAACTTGCGGCGCGCCGGGACGTTGTAGAACAGATCCTTGACGGTGATCGTCGTGCCGGGAGGCAGGGCGCGCTGCTCGACTTTCAACATGCGTCCGCCGCCGACCTCGATTCGAGTGCCTATGGGGTAACCGTCGATGCCCGTTTCGAGTTCGAGCCGGGAAACGCTGCCTATAGCCGGCAGGGCCTCACCGCGAAATCCCAGCGTGTCGATGGCCATTAAATCTTCGACTTCGCGCAGCTTGCTCGTGGCGTGACGTTCAAAGGCGAGCAGCGCGTCGTCTTCGTTCATGCCGCAGCCGTCGTCGGCGATGCGGATCATGCGACGCCCGCCGGAAGCGACATCGATGCGGATGCGGGTCGCTCCCGCGTCGAGAGAATTTTCGAGCAATTCCTTGACGACGGAAGCGGGCCTCTCAACCACTTCTCCGGCGGCAATCTGGTTGGCGACCCTGTCGGGAAGTACGCGGATGACGCCCATCGAAATCGGTCCCTCAGGTTAGCGCAGCCAGGCGCTAGTAGCCTTTGAGCTGCTTGTGGATGCGAGCGACGTGCCACATGTAGTGATCGGCGGGATAGTCGTCGACAGCGGCTCGAATATGACGCGCAGCCAGGGCTTTGTCGCCCGTCGTCTCGTAGTAGAGCCCCAGATAGAGGTGGCCGTAGAAGTACGCCGAATCCGAGCCGTCGGCGGCCGCCGCGGCCTCGACTTGCTCGACGGTTCCGTCGCCGCGGAATAGCAATGCTACCTCGCGCATCGGAGTGCGCGAATCGCCGCTGACCGCCAGGAAGTCGCCTCGCGCCTTATCGATTCCCGAAAGGGTCGCGACGCAGAGGAAGTGCCAGGCAGTGTTCTCCACATCGTTGGGGTTGACGGTGCGGTGCAGATCGAACTGGTTGATGCAATCCTGATAGCGCCCGGCGTAGTAGTACGATATGCCGCGCTGCCAATGATAAGGGGCCGAACCAGGCTCGAGTTCAATGGCTCGGTCGAAGTCAGCAATCGACTCGGCCATCTTGCCGGCCATAAAGGCCGCCGATCCACGCGCGTTGTAGAGGCCCGGGGAATCTTCCATGAACGTGATCGCCGTGGTGTAGGAGGAGTAGGCGGCGTCATAACGTCCCTCGTTCTCGGCTTGCCTGGCTTCCGCAACGCAACCGCGAGCGTCATCACAGGCGATGGAAGAACCGCAAGCCGTGCAAACGACTGTTAGAGCGAGGAAGAGCCGGCGCAGCATTTATCCCTGATGTTCGTCGTGTCCGGAAGGATATGCAAGCGGTTTTGTGGTCATGGGAAGATGAAAGTCCCGCGGCGTGTGTACCGCGCTGAGTCTTAAGGAGCGAGGTTGTGGCCTACCAACGACAAAACTACTCCAATCACGTTCGATGGGCGCCGGCATTTCATTTTGTGGCAGCCCCCATCCTCGTGCTTAATGCCGGTTGGGCGATCTACCGGCTCTTCGGCGGCATTTCGTTTGAGAAGATTTTGAACGTGCTTGTGGCGATTGCGCTGCTGATCACCCTGGCAGTCGCCAGATTGTTTGCCTTAAGAGCGCAGGATCGCGTGATTCGACTTGAGATGCGGCTACGAATGCGGGAGTTATTGCCCGCCGACTTGCAAGGCCGCATTAACGAGTTCACGCCGACCCAGATGGTCGGGTTGAGATTCGCGGGAGACGGCGAACTTCCTGCACTGGCCCGCAAGGTCCTGGACGAAAACATTACAAGCGCTACGACCATAAAGAAGCTAATTACCGACTGGCAAGGAGACTACTATCGCGTCTGATGGCCTGGACGCGATTGAGGCAAGACCTTCATGAGCGAGACGAAAGGCTGCGAAACCGAGGGCAAAGTCGAGACTTGCGAAGCCTGCGGAACGGACTTCCGTTGCGAGCCGATGAGGGATTGTTGGTGCTTCGGCGTGACTGTGTCGCAGCAGACACGGGACAGGCTCAGAACGCGCTTTACGCGTTGTTTGTGCCGCGAATGTTTAGCGAAGGCGAACCAACCGGCGCAGGAGTAGTCGTCGGGCCGCTTCGTCCACGGCGGTTGCCGGGTTGAACCATTGGTGCCGATGTCGTAGAGTGGCGAGACGACCGTTCTTAGAGCCCGACTTAGATGTCCAGAGGATCCGCCGGTTTCCCGGTTCGCTACCGCGTTGTTTCATTTGCCGTTTCTTTGGCGGCGCTGACCTATCTCGATCGCGTCTGCATCTCCATTCTCGCGCCGGAGATTTCCGAGGAGTTTCAGCTCACCAAGCAGGAGATGAGCTACGTGTTCAGCGCATTTACGCTGTCCTACGCCCTTTTTGAGATACCGACGGCCTGGTGGGCCGACCAGATCGGCAGCCGGCGTGTGCTGACGCGCATCGTCGCCTGGTGGTCCGCCTTCACAGTCATGACCGGGCTCGCGTTTAATTACGTTTCGCTGCTTGTGTTGCGGTTCTTGTTCGGAGTAGGCGAAGCGGGGGCCTGGCCGAATGCGGCTCGCGTATTTTCGCGTTGGATCCCGTTTCGCGAACGGGGCGCGGTGCAAGGAATTTTTTTCGCAGGCGCTCACGTTTCCGGCGGACTGACGCCCTTGCTGGTGCAATGGATGAGCGGGCAAATGTCTTGGCGCAGCGTCTTTTTTGTGTGCGGCGCGGTGGGCTTTTTTTGGCCCATCGCCTGGTATCGCTGGTATCGCGACGAGCCGGACCAACATCCGCAGGTGAGCCCCCAAGAGCGCGACATGATCCTGCGGGAACGTATGTTGCCGGCAGATCACTCCGACCAAAAGGGCGCATACGGACAACTATTTCGCCACGGGAGTCCGTACTTGCTCTGCGCGATGTACATCGCCAACACGTACGGCTTCTACTTCCTGATTTCGTGGCTGCCAACCTATTTGACCGAGGCGCGCGGATTCGAGAGCACGGAACTGGCCGTCTATGCGGGATTGCCGTTGATGCTGAGCGTCGTGGCGGATATCTTTGGCGGTTTCACCACCGACGCCTTGTCCAGGCGCTTCGGGCTGCGGCTCGGGCGCACGATGGTTGGCGTCGGCGGTTACTTGTTCGCCGCGGTTGCCACGGTAATGGCAGTGCTCATCCAGAATAATGAGCTGTCAGCGATCGTCTTCGCGTTGGCGGCAGCGGCCTCAATGTTTACTCTCGCGCCTAGTTGGGCGACTTGCATCGACATCGGCGGCCGCTACTCTGGCGTGCTGAGCGCGGCGATGAACACGTCAGGCAATCTTGGCGGTTTTCTCAGCCCAATTATTGCTGCTTACATTGTCGAGACGTACGGCGATTGGTCGATGGCGCTCTACGTACTCGCTGGGCTTTATTTGATGGCGGCCGTCTGCTGGGTTTTCATCCGCGCCGATAAGCCGATCGAGGCGCAAGCATAGAGCTCCGGTTGCCGTGAACTGACGGGCACCTGTTGGTGTTTCAGCGAGACGGTTCCAAGAGAAACGCTCGCTGAGATATAGAGGCGCGCTGTGAGCGCTGCGTGTGTCCGGCGTGCTTGCAGCAAGCTGCCGCCGCTCCGGCATCAAAGCGTTCGCTATGATCGGCGCATGAAAGATCTTCTAGCCCAGGCGGCGAACGCGGCTTCGTCGTATCGATCCGGTTGCAAGGGTCGAAGCGTCGTTCCGGGCGAGCGAGATCTAGATGCGCTGGCGCAATTGGAAGGCGCTCTTCCCAGTGGTCCGACGAGCCCGGAGGAAGTCGTGGATTTGCTCGACAGGGTTGGATCCCCCGCTTCAACGGTCACGGTGGCGGGCCGATTTTTCGGTTTCGTAAAGGGCGGCACGTTGCCTGTGGCTCTTGCGGCCGACTGGATGGTGTCGACTTGGGATCAGAACGCCGCTATGGAAATAGAAGCCCATGGCGTGCTGCGCATGGAACGGACGGCGATGGCCTGGATCGTGGATCTGCTGGGTTTGCCGAGAGAAGTCGACGGCGCATTCGTCACCGGCGCGACCATGGCCAATCTCACCTGCTTGGCTGCGGCACGGCATGCGCTGCTGTCTGACCTTGGTTGGGACGTGAACGAGGCAGGGATGTACGGCGCCCCTGAGATCCAGGTCGTAGTGGGCCAAGAAGCGCATGTGAGCGTATTGAAGGCGCTGCGTCTTTTAGGGTTCGGTTTGGGACGCATCATCCGCGTTCCCGCTGACGAGCAGGGGAGAATGCAGCTGCGACGGCTGCCGGCGTTCGATCGGCCGACGATTTTGTGTCTACAGGCGGGAAATGTGAACACGGGGGCTAGCGATCCGTTCGATGTGATTTGCGCCAAAGCGCGGGAGTCGGAGCATCGCGTCTGGCTGCATATCGACGGAGCATTCGGCTTGTGGGCGGCGGCGGCCCCGGCCCGGACGAAGTTGGTGCGAGGGCACGCCGAGGCGGATTCATGGGCGACGGATGCCCACAAGTGGCTAAATGTTCCCTATGACTGCGGTATTGCACTGCTAAGGGATATTCAGACGCTGCCGCCGGCCATGGCGATTAACGCTTCGTACCTGCAGCCGGGAGAGCGTCTTGAGCCGTTGCACTTGACGCCGGAAGCAAGCCGGCGCGCACGGGGCGTTCCGGTATGGGCGGCGTTGAAGAGCCTCGGCCGCGCTGGGGTCGCGGAGCTAGTTGAGACGAGTTGCCGACAGGCGGCGCGATTTGCGCAAGGACTGCGCGAAGCAGGATACGAAGTACTCAACGATGTTGTGTTGAATCAGGTCTTAGTGAGCTTCGGTACGCCGCAGCAGACCCTAGAAGTCGTTCGGCGCATTCAAGAAGAAGGAACGTGCTGGTGCGGGAGTACTGTTTGGCAGGGGCGTAGGGCGATGCGGATTAGCGTTTCGGACTGGGCGACGACCGATGAAGATGTTGAATTGAGCCTTGCGGCTATGTTGCGGATAGCGGCGGAGGTCCGAGGCCCATCGGCTGCCATGATATAGTGCGCCGGAGACGGAGCGTTGCCGATGCGTGTTGCTGCTTGGAGTTTGGGGATCTTGCTGTCGGCGGCGCCCGCGTTGCTTGGCGCAAAGTTGTCGGTGACCGTTTTTGACGAGAAGACTGGTGAGCCGGTTAAAGGGTTGACCGCGGCGGACTTCGCGGTGACGGACGGTAATCTGTCGCTCACGGTGGAAAGCGCCGAACCAGCGAAAAACCTTTTGGACGTAATGTTGGTTGTCGATGCGAGTTTTCTTTCCGACGCGATTCGTCCGCTGGTGCATCCCATGATCCAGGGCCTGCCCGAAGACACGCAAATGGCCCTAGTCGCCTTTGATCAAGCCGCGACGTTGCTGCAGGACTTCACCAACAGCAAGAACCAACTGACGTCGGCCGCCCAGAAGATGCAGTCAGGAAACAATCCGCGCGTGCTGGATGTGCTTTACGCTGTGCTCGATGACGGTTTTTCGAATTCGCCGGGAAGGCGCGTGGCGATGGTGCTGTCGTCGGGCGTGGAAGGCAATAGCAGGATTCGGCCGCCGGAGATTGCGGACCTAGCGCGGCGGCGCAACGTAGGCGTCTTCGTGGCCTATGCGGATGGCTTGGATGCGAGCCTCTTTGAGAAATTGGCCGAGCGGACAGGTGGGGCTTGGTTCCACTTGAAGAAGCTGAAGCTGAATCCGCTGGCGTCGGCGCAGTTAATCCACCGCGTGTTGGCGGATGGTAGTTATACGTTGGAGGTGAGCGGCGTAGACCGCTTCGGCGACCGACTGAAAGTCGAGATACCGAAGCTCGGGAAGTCGAACATGAAGGTCGTCGCCACGGCGCGTCCGATCGAGTAGAGGGAGCGCAACGCGCCTATAATGGGAGGTTTCGCCCCCTCCTAAGCGGGCCGGAGCCGCACTTTTGTCCGTAGAAGACCGTCTATTTCAACAGCGCTACCACAAGATTCGCGAGATCGAGAATCTGGGGTTTGAATCGTATCCGCGCAAGTACGCTTATACGCATACGCCGGCCGAAATCCGCGAGTCATTCGATCAGAAGACGGCGGAAGAGCTCGACGAAGCACGGCCGCGGGTGAGCATCTGCGGCCGTTTGATGACCAAACGGCGTCAGGGTAAGGCAGGGTTTTGCCACATCCAGAAAGACGGCGAGCAGATGCAGCTCTACGTGCGTCAGGATGCTGTAGGCGAGAGGGATTTCGATCTCTACAAGGCGCTGGACGCCGGCGACTTCATTGGCTGTGAGGGCTACGTCTTCCGCACCAAGACGGGCGAACTGACCGTCCATGCGGAGAAGCTGGAGTTCCTGGCCAAGGCGATCTCACCGTTACCGGAGAAGTACCACGGGCTGCAGGACGTCGAGACGCGCTACCGCCAGCGCTACGTCGATCTGTTTGCGAATGAGGACGCGCGCAACGTGTTCGTCAAGCGCAACCGTATGATCAAGGCGCTGCGTGGCGTGCTGGATGCGCGGGGCTACATCGAAGTGGAAACGCCGATGATGCAGCAGATCCACGGCGGCGCCTTGGCGCGCCCGTTTAAGACGCACCACAACACGCTGGACATGGATCTGTTTCTGCGCATCGCGCCGGAGCTCTATTTGAAGCGGCTCGTCGTGGGCGGGCTCGACAAGGTCTACGAGATCAATAGGAATTTTAGGAACGAAGGGTTGTCGATGCGCCACAACCCGGAGTTCACCATGCTGGAGTTCTATCAGGCGTATAGCGACTATCGCGACCTGATGGACTTCAGCGCGGAGCTGCTGCGCACGGCGGCTGAAGCGGTGCTGGACGGCGGCACGAAGGCGCGTTTTCGCGAACAGGATGTGGACTTCGCGACGCTGGCGCGATTCACGTTGCGGGAAGCGATCTGCGAGTTTTGGCCCTATGACGGCGCGAAGCCGACCCTCGAGGATCTGAACGAGCTCGATCGTGTGATGCAACTTGTGGCAGGACACAATCGAAATTCAGACAAGAAAATCCATCTGCGAGACGGGGCGACGCTCGGAACGGCGTTGCAATCGTTGTTTGAAGAGACCTGCGAGGCCCGGCTGATCCAGCCGACGTTAATTTATGAATACCCAGTGGAGGCGTCGCCGCTGTCGAAGCAGAAGCCCGACGATCCGGACTGGGTCGAGCGTTTTGAGATTTATGCCGCCGGGATGGAGTTGGCCAACGCGTACTCGGAGCTCAACGATCCACAGGAGCAGCGCAAGCGGTTTGAATTGCAGGTGTCCATGC